>JAPKDO010000379.1 GCA_028822535.1 Acidimicrobiales bacterium | reverse complement strand
GCCAACCGGTGTTCGCCGTGATCATGGTGACCATCGGCCTGTTGTTCATGATGAATGCGTTCATCGAAGCCGTCTGGGGCTCGGAACGCCTCAACCAGAACGACCCGTGGGGGCTCAAGACCGCTCGCTTCGGCGATGTCGCGCTCGAACACCGCGAGTTGTGGGCCATGGGCACAGCGCTCGTGATCCTGGCAGCGTTCTTCGCCTTCTTCCGTTACAGCCCCCTCGGCGTGGCCATGCGAGCGACCGCGGCGGACCAGGAAGCGGCGACGGCCCAGGGCATCAGCCCACGGATGATCTTCGCGCTCTCGTGGGGCATCGCCGGTGGCGTCGGCGCCGTCGCCGGCATCTTCCTCAGCACCGGCGGCCGCGCCGCCGAGCCGGCGATCGGGCTGATCGCGCTCGTCGCGTTCCCGGCGATCATCCTCGGCGGACTCGACTCCCCGCTCGGTGCCGTCGTCGGCGGGATCATCATCGGGATCACCCAGAACCTGACCGGGGGATACATCAACACCAACTTCGAGGAGATCGTGGGCACGACGTTCGACCGGGTCATGCCCTACGTCGTGATGATCGTGATCCTGCTCGTCCGCCCCTATGGGTTGTTCGGCACGAAGGAGGTGCAGCGGATATGAGTGTCACCACACCGGAGTCCTCCCCGGGGTCCCCGTCCCCGCCCGGGGCCACGTCGGGCTCGTCGCCCGATGCGGATGCGCCGGCTCAGACGTTGCTGTCGCGACTGCGGCTACGCAACCTGCGCATGTCGACCGACTACTCCGACGACCTGCGGCTCCTCCCGTCGCGTTGGCTGCGAGTCGGCGTCGCGCTCGGGATTCTGTTCATCTTCTCCCTTCCGTTCTGGACGCCGGAGTTCTTCGTCAACGAGAGCGTCTGGAATCGGCTCTGGGTCACGGTCGGGATCTTCACCATCGGGGCCCTGGGACTGAACCTGCTCACCGGTTTCACCGGCCAGGTGTCGCTCGGTCACGCCTTCTTCATCGGCGCCGGCTCGTATGCGTCGGCCCAGTTCGGCGCCGATTGGGGGATCCCGCTCGTCGGTTGGCTATTGATCTGTGCCGCGGTGGGCGCGGTCGTCGGCGGGATCATCGGGCCGTTCGCGCTGCGTCTACGCGGCGACTATCTCGTGATCATCACGTTCGGGCTGGTCATCCTCGGCCGGCATCTGTTCGACAACTGGGATTCCGTGACGGGTGGCGGCAGTGGCGTCAACTTCCAGGCGCCCACCGAACTGGTGCCCGGCATCGACTTCGCAGAGCTCACCGTGTTCGGTCACGAGTTCAGCCGGGACGAAGGGTTCATCTACCTGGTGTGGCTCGTGGTCCTGGTGAGCATCGTGTTGGTCAAGAACCTGATCCGAACCCGCCCGGGCCGAGCCTTCCAGGCGGTCCGCGACCGCGACCTGGCCGCCGAGGTCATCGGCGTCTCGTTGTTCCGGTACAAGGTCGGTGCGTTCGCCATCTCCTCCGCCCTGGCGGCGGTGGCGGGCGGACTCTTCGGCGCTCATGCCCAGTTCGTCGAGCCCACCCAGTTCAACATCTTCCTGTCGATCGAATACGTCGCCATCATCATCATCGGTGGCCTCGGGACGGTCTTCGGGACGGTGCTCGGCGCGGTGTTCTTCGAGTTCCTTCCCGAAGTCGTCGACAAGGGTCTCGAGTTCTACCGCCCGCCCTTCGTCAAGGACCCCAGCGATCCGCTCGCGACCGATGGGATCATCACGGTCGACGCCCTCGAGCAGATGATGCGCGGCCTCGTGATCGTGCTCTTCTTGATGTTCGAACCACGCGGTCTCGCTGCCATCTGGCGGCGTATCAAGACCTACTTCCTGACCTGGCCGTTCAGCTACTGAGCCCGGACGGTGGTGGGAGCCAACCCCAACATCCATCCAGCAAACCAGATTCCCTGGAAACGACAGAGAGAGAGACCATGAAACCCACGAGCAAAGTGCTTCGCTTGCTCGCCGCGATGCTGTCCCTGGCGCTCGTCGCCGCAGCATGTGGCGACGACGACGACAGTGCCGACGGCGACACGGGCGGCGACGACGACACCGAACAGCCCAGTGGCGGCGGTGAAGAGGTCGGCGTCGATCGTGACGCCGGGACCATCAGCCTCGGCGTGATCACGCCGCTCACCGGCCCGGTGTCGGTCATCGGCCTCCCGCTGTCGAAGGGCGCGCAGGTCTACTGGGACAGCGTCAACGCTGACGGCGGCATCGGTGGTGAACTCATGGTCGAACTCGTCACCGAGGACAACGAGTACAACCCGCAGACCACCGTCGATGTGTACAACCGCATCAAGGGTGACGTCGCGATGTTCGGCCAGATCCTCGGCACTCCGCCGACCCAGGCAGTGCTGCCCCAGCTCAGCACCGATGGCATCCTCGCCGCTCCGGCGTCGCTCGACGCCGAGTGGGTGGCCGAGGAGTACCTGATCCCGGTCGGTACGCCGTACCAGATCCAGGCAGCCAACGGCCTCACCTGGTGGCACGAGAGCCAGTCCGAGGGCGACGACACGTACTGCGCCATGATCCAGGACGACCCCTACGGTGAGTCGGGCCTCGAGGGCATGGAGGCCGCCGCCGCCGATCTCGACGTCGAGATCGCCGAGATCGCCCGGTTCGCAGGGAGCGCCGAAGACGTGACCGCTCAGGTCGGCCAGCTCAGCGACGCCGGATGCAACGTCAACCTGCTCGTCTCGACGCCGTCCGACACCGCCACGATCTTCGCCGCATCCGCCGGCGCGGAGTACTTCCCCACCTGGCTCGGCCAGTCGCCCAGCTACGTCAGCGCCCTCGCCGGCAGCCCGCTCGCCCCGTACCTCGAGGCGACGTTCTACCAGCTGTCCGAAGGCACCGAGTGGGGCGACCCCGACACGCCGGGAATGGTCGACATGATCGCCGACCAGGAGGAGTTCGCTCCGGACCAGGAGCCCGACACGTTCTTCATCTTCGGCTACGCCCAGGCCAAGGCGGTGCACGCCATCCTCGAGAAGGCGCTCGCCGACGACGACCTGAGCCGCGAGGGCATCAAGGCTGCCCTCGAGGGCATCGGCGAGGTCGCTTTCGACGGCATCTTCGGTGACTACACCTACGGTGCACCCGCCGATCGTGTGGCCCCGAAGTCGACGACGATCTTCAAGTTCAACCCGGACAGCCCGGCCGGACTCGAGAAGATCGACGAGCTCACGTCGCCTTCAGCGGAGAGCTTCGACTTCTGATCGAGGCATAGACAACGCAACCCGTCGG
>JAPKDO010000378.1 GCA_028822535.1 Acidimicrobiales bacterium | reverse complement strand
TCGTGGTCGCCGGCATCGTCGGATTCGTCCGTGCCCGACGTCGTTGACGTCGTTGACGTCGGGCTCAGCCGAGCACCGTCAACAGTGCGAACGTCGTTGCGTTGAATCCGATATGCACCGCGATCGCCGCGCCGATTCGACCGGTTCGGACCACCGCCATCGCGAAGACGAGACCGGCCAGTGTCAGCCCGGGGAGCTGGAGCAATTGGAAGTGGGTCGCTCCGAAGAACAGCGATGACCCGACGACGGCGACCACGACACCCCATCGCTGTTCGATCGTGCGGAGAAGCAGGCCTCGGAAGTACAGCTCCTCCACGATCGGCGCCACGATCACCACACCCAGACCCATGACGACGAGGCCGAATCCGTCTACGCGGTCGATCAAGTTCTCGGCCGGCGCCGACAGCGCATCGTCCTCGAAGAACCCTCGGAAGGGGAGGTACAGAGCAGGCAGCAGGATCAGCTGCGTGATCACGCCGACAGCAACCCCGCCGACCATGTCGACCACCCGCACCCCCACACGCGTGCCACCGATGTTGGTCCGTCCTTCACTGCGTCGGCGAGCAAACGCCACGACAGCGCCGAGGCCTGCCCAGAACCCGAGCTGGCCCGTCGCCAGGACCAGCACGCTCTCTTCGTCGCCGCTCACCAGTGCTGCGAGTCCGCCCGTGACCGATGCGGTGAGGACTGCGACGAGGTAGCCAGCGAGCACCTGGACCAGCGTCAGCGGCGCGTTCGACACCGCCGACGCGGGGTCACTACTTCTGTACCGCGATGGCGAGGTGGTCTCTCGTGAACGCTCCGTCACACGACTTCGACCGTGCCGGTCATCTGAAGGTGGGCATCGCACACGAACACGTACTCGCCCGGCTCGTCGATCGAGAACCGCAGCATCTGGGTCACGATGCCGTCCTCGAGTTCGGTCTTGGGGTCGCCGGGGGAGCGGACGTGGAAGTTGTGGGGGATCCCTCGGTCTCTGTTCTCGACCGTGACGGTGACCTCGTCTCCGGCGGCGATCACCACTCGATCGATGTCCCACCGGAGATTGTCGGCCACGATCGTGAACTCGCTGACCGGATCCTGGGTCTCAGCCGCCGTCGCACCGTCGCCGCACGCGGTGAGCACGAGCGTGGCCATGCCACCGACTCCGAGCGCGAGCACGGTGCGACGCGCGGGATCTGCGAGTTCGAGGCCGCGCTCGCTGACGTCGGATTGACTCATGTCGTACAGCGTGTCGCAGATGACGTCGAGTGCCAAGTCGACGGATGCGACCTGGCTCAGGGTCGGTACGACCAGTGCCAGGGTTCCTCTGGATGGACGCGGAGCCCGATCCACTCGGCGTTCGCCTCCAGCCACCGATAGGCGGGGTGGTCGCGGCTGGTGATGAGGTCGCCGTTGCTGGTGAAGTCGATGGCGAGGCCCGACTCGTGGAACGACGTTCCGGGCAAGGCGGTCGGGGGACTGCATTCTTCCGCTGGGGAGCCCACGGGATCGGGGCAGTTCGCGGCGCGAAGCCGTCGTTGTGCGGCGATGTCGCGATATCCGGAGCCCTCGAGCGCGATCTCGGCGACCTCCGCCTCCGCGAGCAACGTGCGGATGAAAGGGGCGAGCCGCTCGTGCACGACGATTCCTTCCGCGTTCTCGACCACTGGTCGGCCGCTGAGCGTCTCCGGTTGGGTCGCGAGCGGTTCGGCTGGCGTGAGGTCGAGCGGCGGCAGCGCTGGCGCGGTCGGCTGCGGAGATGGTGACGTCGACGTCTCGGAGCGATCGATCGACGAGGGGACATCGCGCACCGGTGGGGTCGTGGTCGTCGCACCGCCCGTCGTCGTCGGGTGGTCTTCGGCCGGGGCCCACCGCCCCGCGGTCACCAACAGGGTGGTGCCGAGCAACAGCGCTGCCACGGCCGGTGACCATCGTCGCTTCCCCAACATCGTCGTGCCACGGTAACTGGTACACATCGTCGCAGAAAGTGCGCGCTCGCGGCTGTCCGTTCTGGTGGTGACTTGTTGCGCAGGCCATGTCTCGGCAAGCATCTGTTGGTGGTACAGACTGTCGCAGACGCTGAGTCTCGTCGATGAAGACGCGATCGAGACCCACCGTGCTGCTCGGCGGTGCGGTTGTGATCATCGCCTTCAGCTGGGTCGGTCTCGCTCTCATGGGCGGTGGCGACGTGGAACGGGCACGGGCGTCCGGCGTGCTGGCCGGCATGTGCGAGACGCTGGAGGTCTCCTCGAACGGTGGCGACGCGCAGCGGCCCTTCTACGACGAGGCGCACGAGGATCTCCACACGTTGGCGGCCGACGTGACCGAGCTCGACCGTGCGGTCGCTGCGAGGCTGCTCCGAGCCAAAGAGCGGGTCGAGTCCGCACTCTCCGCGGAGTTCCCGGACGAGCAGCTCACGGCCATGATCCAGACCCTGGTGGATGCGACGCAGGAGGCGGCGCGAGTGATTGATCCCTCGACCGAAGCAGGATGCTCGTGACTGACACCGCCCGCCCAAGCCTGCCCCGACGGACCGGCCGCCGAGTCATCGCACTCGGCCTCGTCGTCATGTTCGCCGCTGGTGCCTGTGCATCGGACACCGATGATGCGACCGCCGCCGAGGAGCGGTCGCAAGACGCGGCAACCGAACTCGTGGCGCAGGTCGCGAGCTATGAGCTCGTCGCAGACCGGGATCAGCGATTCATCGTCGGCATGTTCAGCAACGACGACGGCGTTGTGAGCTTCGGAACCGCCCGGCTCGACTTCGACTATCTCGGCACCGAGGCCGATCCGCTCGACGAACCACGGTCCGGTCCCTCCACCACAGCGTCGTTCCTTCCGATTCCCGGATCGACCGAGATCTCCGAGGGTGGCGGTGCCCGGTTCACGTCCCCGTCCGAGGCCCGCGGTGTGTACGGCGCCGAGTCGGTCCGCTTCGACGAGCCCGGGTTCTGGGAGGTGGAGGTCACGATCGACCTCGATGGCGCCGAGAAGCGAGCATCTGCCGCATTCGAAGTGGGCGACGAGCAGCACGTGCCCGTGGTCGGCGATCCTGCCCCGAAGACGGACAACCTGCTTCCCGGTGATCCGGACGCGCCGGTGACGGCGATCGATTCGCGAGCAGACGACGATGGATCCGTCCCGGACCCGGAGCTGCACCAGGTGACGATCGACGCGGCAATCGCAGCCGGGAAACCGGTGATGGTCGTCGTGTCGACGCCGGTGTTCTGTGTCAGCCAATTCTGTGGTCCGATCACCGACACGGTGCAGCAGCTCGCCCAGGACACC
>JAPKDO010000377.1 GCA_028822535.1 Acidimicrobiales bacterium | reverse complement strand
GTTTCGCTCCACCTACGACGGCGATGAGGAGCGACTCACTCCGGAACGCGCGGTCGACATCCAGTACGCGCTCGGCGCCGACATCCAGATGGTCCTCGACCAGTGTCCGCCGCTGCCGAGCGAACCGTCCGTGGTCCGCGAAGCGATGGAGCGCACGCTCGCCTGGGCGGCACGGGCCCGTGGGCGGTTTCTCGAACTCGACGACCCGGCCAAGAACCAGTTCGGGATCGTGCAGGGCGGCGTCGACCCGGCCATGCGGGCCGAGAGCGCCCAGCGCACCGTCGAGATCGGATTCGACGGCTACGGCATCGGGGGCCTGTCGGTCGGGGAGCCCCGGGCCGAGATGCTGCCGGCGCTCGCGGCGGCGATCGAGCACCTCCCGGACGACCAACCCCGCTACCTGATGGGCCTCGGCGACCCCGTGGGCATCGTGGAGTCGATCGCGCTCGGTGTCGACCTCTTCGACTGCGTGCTCCCGACCCGGTTCGGACGTCACGGGACGATCCTCACCTCCGAGGGGCGGATCAACCTCAAGAACCGCCGTTTCGCCGATGACGACGGCCCGCTCGACCCCGACTGCGACTGCAACACCTGTGTGCGGTACTCCCGGGCGTATCTGCGCCACCTCGTCAACGTCAACGAACCGACCGCGGCGAGGTTGTCGACGATGCACAACCTGGCGTGGACGCTCCGGCTCACCGAACGGGCCCGTTCGGCGGTGCAGGACGGATCGCTCGACTCCCTGCGGTCCGAGATCGCCGATCTGTACGACTAGGTTGGCCCGGCTCAAGAACGCACTGCCATCGAATCGCCTGCCCCTGGGTACCCCCACATGCGCCGCAACGGCTTGTTCTCCCTGATCTTCATCGTCGTGCTCGCCGTTGCCGGCATCGGCGGGACCCTGGCCTCCGGCAACAAACCACTCCTCGGGCTCGACCTACAGGGTGGCGTGTCGGTCGTGCTGCAGCCGGTCGAGGACTCGGATCCGGACTCGATCACCCAGGCCATCGAGATCATCCGTCAACGTGTCGACGGGCTCGGTGTCGCCGAACCCGAGATCGCTCGCCAGGGCGATGCCATCGTGGTGCAGTTGCCGGGCGTCAAGGACCGCGACCGGGCCCTCGAACTCGTGGGTCAGACCGCAGAACTCCGGTTCCGCCCGGTCCTCCAGGTCATTCCTCCACAGCTGCTCGATCTCACCCCCACGGCGCCTGCCCCCGATGACACGGCCCCCGACGACACGGTCCCCGACGACACGGCCCCGGACGACACGGCCCCGGACGACGAGTCGACCACGACGGTCGCACCGGACGACCCCGACGAGACCGGGTACGGCCTGGCACCGGGCGAGTCCGCCGCGCCGTTCCAGGGTGACGAGCCCACGACCACGACCACCGCTTCGGACTCCGACGAGGAGACGCCCGACGAAACGGTGCCCGAACTTCCCGACGACATCCCCATCCCCGGCCTCGAGGGGCTCGAGCTGACGGACCCGGACGACGACATCGCCGACCAACCCGTGACGCTCGGGCAATACGACGACGACGGCAACGAGGAGCTCCGCTACCAGCTCGGCCCGACGTCGGCGACGGGAACCATCGTGTCCGGTGCGTCCGCCGAGCTGCAGGGCCTCGGCACCTGGCAGGTCGCGGTGGAGCTCACCGGCGACGGCCTCGACCAGTTCAACCAGATCGCGGCCGAGTGCTTCAACCAGACCGCCAACTGCCCGACCGGCCAGGCAGCCATCGTGCTCGACAGCCAGGTCGAGTCGGCACCCCGCATCCAGCAACCGTCGTTCTCGGACTCCGGCGTCTCGATCACCGGCGACTTCAGCGAGGGCGAGGCCAAAGATCTGGCCCTCGTGCTCCGCTACGGCTCGCTGCCGGTCGAGCTCGAACCCCAACAGACGCAGTCGGTGTCGGCATCGCTGGGACAAGATGCCCTCGACGCGGGCGTGATCGCCGGTCTCATCGGCCTCGGGCTGGTGTTCGTCTACATGCTCGTCTACTACCGATTGCTCGGCCTGGTCGCCATGTTGAGCCTCACGGTCTCGGCAGCGTTGCTGTGGACGCTGATCTCCTACCTCGGCGAGAACCAGGGTCTGGCGCTCACCCTCGCCGGCGTGACCGGGATCATCGTCTCGATCGGTGTGGCCGTCGACTCCAACGTCGTGTTCTACGAGCACTTGAAGGAGGACGCCGCACGCGGTCGGACGTTGCGTACGGCCGTCGACGGCTCGTTCGCCTCGGCGTTCTCGACGATCGTGAAGGCTGACGTCGCCTCCCTCATCGGCGCAGGGATCCTCTACTGGCTGACCGTCGGGCCGGTCCGCGGCTTCGCCCTCTACCTGGGCCTGTCGACCTTGCTCGATCTCGTCGCCTCGTACTTCTTCATGCGGCCGATGGCGTTGATCCTCGTGAAATCGGAGCGGCTGCAGGGCAAGCCGAGATGGTTCGGCATGCCCGAACCCGAGGGGGTCTCGTCATGATGGGCAAGCTCGCCAGCTTCGAGAACGACATCGACTTCCCCCGCCTGTGGCGGATCGGGTTCGCCGTCTCCGCCGCCTTGCTGGTCCTCAGCGTGGGCGCTCTCTTCGGACGCGGGCTCAACCTCGGCATCGACTTCGAGGGCGGGACGTCGTGGGAGATCGAGGCGCCGGGGGTGTCGGTCAGTGACACGCGCGACGCGCTCGGCGCAGCCGATGCCTCCGACGCCAAGATCCAGATCGTCGGCGCCGACATCGTGCGTGTCCAGGCCGAGCCCGACGACGAAGCAGCGCAGGAAGCGGTGAGCGCAGTGCTCGCGGAGCTCGCCGACGTCGACGACTCCGAGGTGAGCGTGTCGACGGTCGGGCCCACCTGGGGAGACGAGATCTCGTCGAAGGCGCTCCGAGCCCTGATCTTCTTCTTCGTCATCGTGAGCGCATACATCGCGATCCGACTCGAGTGGAAGATGGCGATCGGCGCCCTGGCGGCCGTCGCCCACGACCTCGTCATCACCGTCGGCATCTACGCGTTGTTCCAGTTCGAGGTCACGCCGGCGACGGTGATCGCCATCTTGACGATCCTCGGCTACTCGCTCTACGACACGATCGTCGTCTACGACAAGGTCAAGGCCAACGCCGACAACCCGGCCGTGGCTCAGAAGATGCCCTACACCGACATGATGAGCCTGTCGCTGAACCAGGTGCTCATGCGTTCGCTGAACACGACGATCACCTCGTTGCTCCCGGTTCTGGCGATGCTCGTCGTCGGCTCGTTCCTGCTCGGCGCGGTGACCCTGCAGGAGTT
>JAPKDO010000055.1 GCA_028822535.1 Acidimicrobiales bacterium | reverse complement strand
GGGACGCTGCAGGTTCTCGGGGGCGAAATCGCCGAGCCACAATGACGGGAGCGAAGCGATCGCGACCACGACCGCCAACGCCGACGCGCCGACACCTCGGCGCGTCGACTGCTCGGTGGCTGCACCCACGAGCGACCCGACGCCCAGCGCTGTGCCCAACGCGACGAGGGGTACCGCACGGGGGAGGC
Source organism: Acidimicrobiales bacterium (assembly GCA_028822535.1). GTDB lineage: Bacteria > Actinomycetota > Acidimicrobiia > Acidimicrobiales > Salinilacustritrichaceae > Salinilacustrithrix. Next base: position 16,217 of record JAPKDO010000055.1, on the reverse strand, counting down.
TTCGCATCGCCAGACCGACGTCTGCGCTGAGAAACGCCTTGATGACGGCGCCGATCGGTGACGGATCGTCCCAGGGGTGTGCTCCGACCGCGACGACGGTCCCGACCGCGACCATGCCGATGACGAACACGCGATGCCGCCAGCGCGAGACGCCCAAGCCGAGCAGACCGACGACCGGGATGGCGTAGGTGAGGGCGATCAGCCACAGGTGCTGCGTGTAGTCGACGCCGGGCTCGATCCACGGCCCGAGCCGGTCGCCGCCGTAGAAGAACCAGTACCCGAGGCCGCGGAGGACCTCCGGCGCGGTGGAGGAGTCGGCGACGACCTGTGCGGTCTCCGTGTACCGCAGGACGTCGAGTCCGTTGGTCGCCTGGACCGACAGCCCGCCGATCCACCACAGGTTCACGGCGAGCGTGAGCACACCGATCTTGGCGAGTGTGGATGCGGCCCGAGCCCGACTCACCGCCGTCGACGACCACAGCGCGTAGAGGATCCACGCCACGGGAACGATCCCGACGAGGAGCAGCGCCGTCGCGTTGACCGAACCGATCGTCGCCACGACGAGGGCGAACGCAGCCGGGTAGCGCCAGCCGCGATTCCGCACCGAACGGATGGTCAGCGCGAGGAGCCAAGGGAGCCCGGCGAAGGGCAGCAGGATCACCGAGATCCTCGCAGCCAGCGTCAGGACGAATGGCGAGAGGGCATACAAGAAGGCAGCGGCGACCGCAGCGCTCGGCTTCCAGCGCCATGTCCGTGCCAGGTAGAGGACCCCCGCCCCGGCCGCCATCATGATGGAACCGATCCAGATGCGTTGGGCCACCCAGTCGGGCGAACCGATGGCCTCCATCACCCAGTAGTACGGACCGGACGGCCAGAGGTAGCCGATCTGTTGGTGGGGGACGGTCCCCATGCCGACGTGCGGGTCCCACATACTCAGCGCCCGGTCGAGCAGTCGTCCGGGGTCGAGGTAGAGGTAGCTCTTGGTGTCCGCCACCACTCGGCCGGGCGCCGTGACGAGGAGCGGTGGATAGATCGCGACGGCGAGCGCGACGTAGGGGATCCATCGAGCGCGCATCCAAGCGGCCGATGTCGTGGCGGGCGCTGGACTCATCGGCTACGACGCGGCTGGACTTGCGCCGCGAGCAGATCCATGAGGGTCGTGGCGGTGGCGCCCCAGGTGAATCGTTCGGCCCGCTCGACCGCCGCCGCACTCATCCGGTGCCGGCGGCCGTCGTCGAGCAACAGGTCGGCGATCGCCGGCGCAAGAGAGTCGACATCGGGGCGCCGGAGACCGGTCTCGCCTTCGGTGACGGCGTCGCGGTGGCCGGCGATGTCGGTCACGACCGCCGGAGTCCCGCACGCGGCCGCTTCGGTGATCGACATGCCCCAGCCCTCGTGCGACGATGCTGATGCGAGGAGCCACGCCGACCGATACCTGGCCACCAACTCCGCGTCGTCGCACCGGCCGACGAGGGTGACCCAGTCGGCCCCGTCCACGTCGTCGATCACGGTTTCGATGTTGCGACGCTCCATGCCCTCGCCGACGATCTCGAGGCGGAGGTCGGGCACTCGCTCGCGGGCGTGCGCTGCGGCACGGATCAGACCGCCGAAGCGCTTGGCGGGAACCAGACGGCCGACGGCGAGCACGGTCGGCGCTCCTGCCCGGGAACCGCCCGGGCTGAACCGGCCGTCGATGCCCGGAGGGACGACGGCCACCCGGTCCTTCCGGAACCCGAGGTCGTCCACCAACTCCTGCTTCGACGAGTCGGACAGCGTGACGATCTGCGACCGTCGATACAGCGGTGGGGCGAGGCGTCGTTCCATCACCTCGCCGGCGGCGGCGAGCCTCGGCGGGAGGACCGTGTGCCACATCGAACCGTGGACGTGATGGACGAAGGTCAACCGTGGCTTGAGCGACCACAGCGGCGCGAAGAACGGCATGCCGTTCCAGATCTCGACCAGAGCATCGTGCCGTCCTTGGCGTCCTGCAACGGCACTCGCCGCGGCCCGAGGGAACACCAGATATCGCCCTGCTCGCCGCTCGACCCGATAGCCATCGCGCACGACGTCGGGCGGATGGCCTTGCGCGTACGAGGTGCGGCTGGTGATCTCCAGCCCGGCGGCCGCCCACTCGCGGCACACGTTGGCGGCGTGGATCTCGGAACCACCGGCCTCGACGTCGTCGAGGTCACGCCACGCCACCACGTGGACGTGTCGGATCCCGGCGGCGGCAGCGGCGGCACCGATGGCGTTGGCGGCAGGGGAGCGAGCGGTCACGGAGCGGGGAGCTTCGGCGGGTCGAGCGAAAGCCTGGGTACCCTATCGACCGGCCGTGGTGCCCCTCGTCGCACCGCCGCACACGTAGTCTCCCGCCGTGTCCGAACGTCGCACCCTCGCCGAGATCCGCGCCGCTGTCGCCGACGTCGAGGGCTGGCTGACGGACGACCAGATCGGGCGGCTCCACACGGCTGCGACGCGGGTGGGAGCCGGAGGAACGATCGTCGAGATCGGCTCCTTCCGCGGCCGTTCGACCATCGTCTTGGCATCGAGCGCGGACCCTGGGGTTGCAGTCGTGGCGATCGACCCACACGCCGGCAACGACCGTGGTCCCCAGGAGATCGATGGGTTCGTGGACGAGGCCGCCGAGGACAACGAGCGTTTCGAGCGGAACCTCGCCGAGGCTGGGGTGCGCGAACACGTCACGCACCACCGGGTGTTCTCCGACGACGCCCACGACCTCGTCGACGGCGAGATCGACGTCTTGTTCGTCGACGGTGCGCATCGCTTCGGACCGGCCCGTGCCGACATCCGGGATTGGGGAGCCCGTGTGTGCCCGGGCGGACGGATGCTGATCCACGACTCGTTCTCGTCGATCGGCGTGACGCTCGCCATCCTCGTGGAGCTGACCCCGTCGCGATCGTGGCGCTACGTCGGGCGGTCGCAGTCGTTGGCCGAGTACGTGTGCGAGGCGAGAGGGGTCACACGCCCTCGATCCAACGTGCTGACGCAGCTGGGCGAGCTCGGGTGGTTCGTCCGCAATGTCCTGATCAAGGTGCTCATCGTGGTCGGGCTCCGGCGGTGGACGCGTGTACTCGGACATCGCCAGGAGTCGTGGCCGTACTGACATCGCTCCCGGTCGGCGCCCGGTCACCGTCCTAGAGTCCGGCCGTGCGCACGCTCGTGGTGATCCCCACGTTCAACGAAGCCGAGAACATCGGCGAAGCGATCGAACGCGTGCGCGTTGCGGTCCCCGCCGCGAGCGTGCTCGTCGTCGACGACAACAGCCCCGACGGGACCGCAGACATCGTCGATGACATCGGCGACCGACTCGGCGGCGTCGAGGTCCTTCGCCGACCAGGCAAGCAAGGCCTCGGGTCGGCCTACCGAGCCGGATTCGCGTGGGGTGCTGCCGAAGGCTTCGACGTGATGGTCGAGATGGACGCTGATCTGTCGCATGACCCCGCCGCCCTCCCGACGCTGTTGGACCGCATCGACGCCGGCGCCGACCTGGCGATCGGCTCCCGCTACGTCCCCGGCGGCTCGATCCCGGAATGGGCGTGGCACCGCAAGGCGCTGTCGCGCTGGGGCAATCGCTATGCCAGCGCCATGCTCCGCCTCTCGGTCGCCGACGCGACCGCCGGCTACCGGGCGTACCGGTCGACGCTGCTCGAACGACTCGACCTCCCGACCGTCCGAGCCGACGGATACGGCTTCCAGATCGAGATGACCTATCGCTCGGCTGCCCAGGGTGCGCGTATCGAGGAGGTGCCCATCGCCTTCACCGATCGCACGCGCGGAACGTCGAAGATGTCCAGCCGGATCATCGTCGAAGCGCTCGTGCTCGTCAGCCTCTGGGGTGTCCGGGATCGAGTGCCCGGTGTCGGCGGCCGGCGATGAGCCCCGCTCCGGACGACGTGAAGATCGGCATCCTCGTCGTCGCCTACAACGCTGCCTCGACGCTGGCGTCGGTGCTCGATCGCATCCCCGAGGGGTTCCGTGACCGAATCGACCAGGTGATGGTGTCGGACGACGCGTCGAGCGACAGCACGTTCCTGGTGGGGCTCGGCTACCGCCAGACCGCAGCCGATCTCCCGATCACCGTGGTCCGTCAAGACGCCAACCTCGGCTACGGCGGTAATCAGAAGTGGGGCTACCGGTGGGCGATGGAGCACGGTCTCGACGTCGTCGTCCTGCTCCACGGAGACGGCCAGTACGCGCCGGAGCTGCTCCCGGACATCGTCGCACCGCTCGTCGATCGCCGAGCGGACGCAGTGATGGGCTCGCGGATGATGGACCGGGGTGGTGCACGCGACGGCGGGATGCCGCTGTACAAGTGGTTGGGCAATCGGATCCTGACGACCGCGCAGAACCGTCTCGTCGGCGCATCGCTGTCCGAGTGGCACTCCGGCTATCGCGCCTATCGCGTCGATGCCCTGCGGACGCTCGACCTCGACGCGATGTCGGACGACTTCGACTTCGACACGCAGATCCTGTTGCAGTTGATCGACCGCCGACACCGGATCGACGAGATCCCGATCCCGACCTACTACGGCGACGAGATCTCCTACGTCAACGGGCTCCGCTACGCCAAGGACATCATGGGCCACACCGCTCGCCATCGGCTGCGGAGGATGGGCTTTGGTGAAGGCACGTCGTCGGAGTCCTACGAACTCAAGGTCGACGATGGTTCGTCGCATCGTGTCCTCGCCGACATGGTCCCCGACGGGAGACCGCTTCGGATCCTGGATCTGGGTTGCGCCGACGGCGTGGTCGGTGGCCTGCTCGTGGATCGAGGACATGAAGTGATCGGCGTCGATCTCCAGGCGCAGCCCGGCGTCGCCGACCGACTCACGGACTTCGTTGCCGCCGACCTCGACGACGGGATCCCTGATGACGCGGACGGCGGCTTCGACATCGTCCTTGTCGCGGATGTCCTCGAGCACCTGCGCGATCCGATGTCCCTCCTGGTCGAACTCCGGAGCCGACTGGTTCCCGGTGGGCGTGTGATCGGCAGCATTCCGAACTTCGCCCATTGGTATCCGCGAGCCCGAGTCGTGGCCGGACGCTTCGACTACGACTCGAGAGGCATCCTGGACCGAGGCCACGTCCGGTTCTTCACCCGCCGGTCGTTCCGGTCGCTCGTGACCGAGGCGGGCTACCAGGTGGGCGACTGGCGCACGCTGGGTCTCCCGGTCGAGGTCTTCGCCCGAGGGGGCAGCGCCGGGGTCGGCGCGCTGTTACGGACGGCCGGTGCGATCGATCGGGTCGGCGTCGCGGGCTGGCCCACCCTGTTCGGGTACCAGTTCGCGTTCGAGCTGCGCGTGACGTGATCGACTCCGTGACCTCGCGTCGGAGCGCCGTTCCTTGAGATCGAGGAACGGCTGTTCCACCCATCGGTGACAGGCCGTGATGGCCACGAGCGAGATCGCCCAGGCGAACCCGATCCGGGCCCAGGGCCCGGCGTCGGAGAGCCGGTCGCCGACGGCCTGGAACACCGGGAAGTGCAACAGGTACGCGGTGTAGGAGTAGGAGCCGACGCGTTGCAGCGGTCGGCTGGCGAGCACTCGTGTGGTCCGGCTCGTCCCGGTGATGGCGCCGCACACCACGGTGCCCGACACCACGGCGACGACGAAGAAGCCACCGTCGTAGAGCCATGCATCGGTGAAGGCCGTCGTCGCGGCGAGCGTCACGATGACGCAGAGGCCTGGGAGCACCAGGTGTCGGGACCACCGGGGAGCGAATCCGCACAGGCTGCGGGCGACGGCGAGCGCACCGCCGATGAGGAGTCCGTCGGCGCGGGTGTCGGTCCGGACGTACGCATCGAGCACGCCCGCAGAGTCGGCGACCCTCGACCGTTGGACCGCCGCGAGAACCGCGATGACGACGCACGCGGCGACAACCGAGCGCGGGGTGCGGGCGACGAAGAGGACGACGGTGAGAAGGATCGGCCAGGCCAGGTAGAACTGCTCCTCCACCGCCAGGGACCAGAGATGGCCCAGGCCAAAATCGCCGGTGTCGACGGATGCGCTCAGCAGCCAGTTCGAGACGTAGGCCGCCGCGCCGGCGACGCCGCGGAGGTGGTTTCGGAGGCCGTCTCCGGCGGCGGCGACCCAGACCGTCGTGCTCACGAGGAGTACGCCGAGCGCCGGGAGGAGCCGCAGTGCGCGTCGCTCGTAGAACGCGAGCAGACCGACACGACCGCGGTCCGCTCGCTCTTCGAGGAGCAGCGTGGTGATGAGGAAGCCGGAGAGGACGAAGAACAGGTCGACGCCGAGGAACCCGCCGGGCATGAACGGCCCACCGGAGAAGCCGGGCGGATCGTCCGCGATCAGGAGATCGCCGGTGTGCTCGAGGACCACGAGGACGATGGCGACGGCGCGCAGACCGTCCAGGGCGGGCTGGTGACCGAGCCGGATCGAGGGAGACCTCACCCGCTGTCCGAGACCAACGCTCGGCAGAGCGCGCCGGTGTCGCCACGGCCCCCGATCCCGCCCGCCGTCTCGACGGGCGTCGTCGCGGCGTAGCCGTCGATTCCGCCGGATGCTCCGACCACGATGCCCGTCACGTCGGCGCCGCGTGGGAAGAAACCCGAGACGATGCGTTCGTCGCCCAACCGCACGGTGGCCTCGCCCGAGAACGGATCGAGGACGACGTCCAGGCCGTCGCGCCCGGCGGGCCACACGGGAAGTCCGATCGTCGACTCGCCCGCGATGTCGATCCCCGACACGACCGAGCCGTCCTGTCGTCGTTCGATCCACACGACGGTGGGGCCGGCAGCGGGGGCGAGGGCGAGCGGATGGCGGACGTCGGGGCGCAGGTCGTCGATGGCCAAGACCATGCGGACGTGGCCCGCGGCCTCGGTCCGTTCGGCCGGCACCCACGCGTCGGCTCGGAACTCACCGATCGGCGTGCCGTCCCAGATGTAGACGGCGTCGCAGTCGCCGACCACGACGACATCGTGCGGGTGTGCTCCCGCTGGCAGGACGTCGGCTCGGAGCACCGTCGGCGATGCGCCGAGCCGGGTTCGGGCATCGACGAGGCCGCGCACGAGGTCGGGGTCGTGTGTGGGTACGTAGAGACGTTGGTACATCGTCGCCAGGCCGGAGTTCACGAACACGGACATCGGAACCAGCACGATGAGCATGGCCCAGGCCCCGACCCTGGCCCGGCGACGAGTGCGGCAAGACCGATCGGCGACGGCGCGCACGGTCGACTGGATGCCCAACGTCGTGAGCACGACGAGGAACGGCATCGTGTCGGCCAGGTACCGCTGCGCGATGAATCCGAAGGGGATGATCGTGACCGAGCCCACCGACGCCCCGACGGCGACTGCGGCCCAGGTCGCGACGTCCCCGCAGCGCCGGCGAGCCAGCGTCCACAGGCCTGCCAGCGCGCCGACAAAGAGCGCGGGGAGCGAGAGCGGGATGCTCGCCGTCCGATCGACGAGGTCGAAGGTGACGTCGCCGACCACCGGTCCACCGGGGGCCGGGAAGTCGACGAAGGGGAACTGCCTGGTCACGTCGAGGCCGCCGACCGGCCGCAGGTAGTGGACCAGGGTCGTCGGTGCGAACTGCGGCCCGAAGAGGGTGCCGTCGTTCTCGTCGAGCATCGCCTGACGGCTGGGGCTGACCTCGGTGAAGGCCTGTTCCTCGAAGGGGATGCTCGCCACGGTGCCGAACTTGGCGACATTCAGTCCCGCATACGCAGCGGACGGGATCGCGGCGACGAGGAGCAGTGCGCCGGCTCCGGCCGGTCCGCCGAGCCGATGTCGCAGCGGCCGGTCCCGGTCCAGTACGAGGCTCGCGACGGCGCACAGGCCGAGCGCTGCGCAGGCCCCGGCACCGACGGACGCTCGGGAGGCGACCGCGCCGAACGTCGCTCCGAAGACAGCGGCCAACGACGCCCAACCAGGGTCCGCACGGTGTCGCAACAACAGTGCGAGCGCGAGCAGGGTCCATGCCAAGCCCCAGATCGCGGACTCGTGGTACACCCAGGCGCGGCTCGCGAGGAACATCGGCACCGAACCGGCTGCAACGACGAGACCGAGGCCGAACGCCATGGCTCGTTCGAGTGCCGTGCTGGGTCCGAGGCGCATCGCTCGGCGAGCCTCCACCAGGATGCGGCGCGTCGCCGACAACGCGACCAGCAGTGCGAGCAGCATCGAGATCTGGCCGAGGCGACCGTCGAAACGTTCCGTCATCGCGGCGACCGGAAGTCGTAACACCGCCGGCCACGGCGGCTGGTACATGTACGACTCGCCGTCGTGACCGAACGCCTCGATGCCGAGCCGCTCCGCGTCGATGTCGAGACGACCGTCGAGGAAGGAGTCGGCCTGGGAGTCGTAGAAGTCGCCGCCGGGGACCCAGGAGAGCAGCGTCGTCCGGCCGCCGGTCAACACGACGAGGAACACGAGCACCCCGATCGCCGCGCCCCATCGGAACCATCGGGTCACCTCGACCTCGGCCGCGTCGTCGATGATGTCCGCATTGTCCCGATCGCCCGGATCGGCGAGCTGAGCGGACGGATCGAGCGGCATGCGGCGCGCATCGTACCGGGGTCTTCGACCGCGGAATCGCACCGCCTGCGCCGTAGAATCCGCGCCCGACGAGGCTCCCGATCGGGCTCGGCCAGTCGAAGCGAGGTCGTGTGACAGCCACAGGGGACAGGACAGTCGAGTCGCCGGGGACTCGACCGTCGGCGCGCCCCACCATCGAGCATGTCCCGGCGCTCGACGGCTTGCGCGGCCTCGCCGTCGTCGCCGTCCTCGCCTTCCACGCCGACCACCTCCGCGGGGGGTACCTGGGGGTGGACGCGTTCTTCGTGTTGTCCGGATTCCTGATCACCGCGCTGTTGCTGGTGGAACACGGGGGCACAGGGCGGATCGACCTACGGGCGTTCTGGGGGCGCCGGGCCCGTCGTCTGCTCCCGGCGATGTTCGCCACGGTGGCGGTCTCGTCGTTGCTGGTGCGCTTCGTCCTCGACCCCTCGCGACACGGGTCGTTCGGCCGAGAGGCACTGGCGGCGCTCGCCTACATCAGCAACTGGGTGTCCATCTCGGAACAGTCGGACTACTGGGCGCTCTTCGAGGCCCCGTCACCCCTCGAACATCTCTGGAGCCTCGCGATCGAAGAGCAGTTCTACGTGGTCTGGCCGCTCGTGGCCGCAGCATGTCTCGCACTCGGACGAGGGCGTCGACGTGTCCTCGCCGCGGTCTCGGTGGCCGGCATCGTGGCCTCGTGGACCGCTCTATGGGTCCATGGCTCCGGCGTCGACGGCACGGCACGTGCGTACTTCGGAACCGACACGCGCGCAGCAGCGATCCTCCTCGGAGCGTTGGTCGCTCTCGTGGTGACGGGCAGATCGAGAGCGCCCGGGCGCATCGAGCGGACGCTCGGCGTCGTCGCCATCCCTCTGGCTGGCGGCGTTGCGGTCGCATGGTTCACCATCAGCGGAACCGACCCCTGGTTGTACCGCTGGGGTCTGCCGCTCCACGGCGTCGCCGTCGCCGCCCTGCTCGTGGCGGTCACCGGTCCGTGCGCCGGGCTGGTCGGTCGTGTGTTGTCGGTCGGTCCGCTCGGCGCCATCGGAGCGGTGAGCTACGGGCTGTATCTGTGGCACTGGCCGATCTACGTCGTCCTCGACGAATCCAGGACCGGACTCCACGGCTGGGCGCTGACGGGGGTGCGTGTCGCCGTCTCGGTCGCTGCGACGTCGGTGTCGTATCGCCTGGTCGAGGAACCGATTCGGCGTCAGCGCGTGTCGTTCCGGCGTCCCGCGTGGGTCGGCGCAGGCGCAGCGCTCGCCACGGCGGCCATGGTGGCCGTGCTCGTCGTCGTTCCCGCGAACGATGACGACCAGACTGCGGCGTCGGTGCTGTCCGATGCCTCGGGCCCGATCCTCCGCTCTGCCGGCAGTGACCCCGAGACCACCCGTCTCCTGGTCGTCGGCGATTCCGGAGCGGAGGCGCTCGGAGCCGAGCTCCGCGTTCGAGCGGGAGACGGTGTCGTCATCGAACCGCTCGCCGAGGCCGGGTGTGGGCTCGCTCGCAGCGGCGCCGGGATCGTGGCCGCAGACGGGTCGTTCTTCCCGGATCCCGACGGATGTCACGACTGGCCGACGCGCTGGACCGATGCAGTCGAGCGTTTCGAGCCGGATGTGTCGCTCCTGGTGCTGGCGTGGGCCGGGACCGGGGATCGAGACCTCGGCGACGGTGTGCCCCGAGGGCCGTGCGATCCGGCGTTCGATGCGTTCTACCGCAGCGAGATCGACGATGCCGTCGACGTCTTGGCGAGCGGCGGGGGAGCGGTGGCGATCGCGACCGTTCCGCCGCACGGATTCGATCGATCGAGCGACGAACGCACCCAGTGCCTGAACCGGATGTACAGCGAGGCCGCAGATGCCCTGCGGGACGCGCACCTGGCGGACCTGGCGCGGTGGGCATGCGACGCCGGCGACTGTGACGGTGCCGGCGACGAATGGCGGCCGGATGGCATCCACTTCGCCGGCGCAGGCGCGACGGCCGCGGCCGACTGGCTCCTCGGCGAGGTCGACCGCATCCACGCCGATGCCGCCCGCGAGCTCGTGGCACTGGTCGGTGACTCACAGGCATTCACCCTTGCCGCGACAGCTCCCGAGACCGACGATCTCGGGTTCCAGGTCGGTGCGATCGCTCCGCTCGGTTGTGGGTTCGACGCATCCGACGCGATCGTGTCGGGGGGTCGCGTCGACAAGTCCAACTGCCGGGAGGACCTCGCTCGACTCCCGGAGCGCCTCGACGAACTCGACCCGGACGTCGTCGTGCTCCATGCCGGCGTGTGGGAAGCCCATGACGGAGTCGGTGAGAACGGACGCCTCGACTTCCCCTCGTCCGAGTGGGAGGCCCATCGGCGCGAGGCCATCGTACGGGTCATCGAGAACGTGGGCACTGACCGCCAGGTCGTGGTGCTGACCATGCCCTGCATCGGTACTGGGCCGGGTGCGGCCGGCATCGGTGCCGACGTCGCCCAACGGGTGGCGGCCGTCAATCGGATCCTGCGCGCGGCCGCAGCGTCACACGACGCCCGCGTCGTCGACTACGGCAGGTTTCTCTGTCCCGAGGGCGAGCCGGTGCCGGTCGGTGGTGTCATTCCTCGGCCGGACGGGATCCATGTGGAGGCAGCGGGAGCGGCGTCGGTGTGGGAGTGGCTCGGCCCCAGGATCGCTCCGCGCTGACGACGCCGTACACCGCGAGCGCTCCCACTGCGGCCACCTCGGCGGGGAGCCGGAAGCGCGGGATGCCGTAGGTCGCGATCGCCACGGCCGTGACGGTCACGAACGGAGCGACCAGCACCAGTACCGGACGATCTCGTCGGCGGAGGATCAGGATCGCGCCGGCAGCGGCGGGTGCGAGCAACCACCATCCGACCACGGCCAGCCACGACGCGGTGGGCGGTCGTCCCTCGCCTTGGTTGAGGTGGGTCATCGCGTCGACCTCCCAGACGCTCCACACCCGGGCGAGCCGCGCTCCGACGACCGCGGGCAGGCGGTCGAGGTTGTCGCCCACGTAGTCGACGGCCTGACGCCGGTACTCCGAGGACACCTCGGACTGATCGCCCTCCACCGGGCCGGCGCACTGCAGATACCAGAATCCGACACCCTCGAAGTACGCGGGATCGCAGTTCGCCCCGCGCAACGTGAGTCCGTCGTTGGTCGAGACCAGAACGGGTTCCTCGAACCGAACGACGTTTCGGATCGTCCACGGTGCGACCGTCATCAGAGCGACGATCGTGACGATCATGATCTGGCGAAGGCGTCGGGGCCAGGCCCACGGGAGTCCGACGGGCATCACGAGGAGCGCCATCAGGAGGCCGAGCTCGGCTCGGGTGAGCACGGCGAGACCACCGAGGACTCCGAGCGTCCAGGCCGAGCCATCGCCGCGACGCCAACGAAAGGCTGCGATCAAGACCAGCGCCGTGATCAGCGTCGTGGGCGTCTCCGACATGGCGAGACCGTCGTTGATCCAGAATCCCGGATGGAGTGCCGCTGCCGACGCGACGATGAGCGACCCGACACGGACGACGCGGGGATCGGTCGAGAGCGAGCGGGCGACCTCCCGCCCGAGGAACGCGACGGCGACCACGGCCATGGTCCCGAGAAGCGCCATGAACATGCGCTGTTCGAAGGCGGGATCCCCGCCACCGATGCTGGGGAGTGCCAGGAGCACCGCGGTGGCCGGAGGGTGGTCTGCTGCCGCCTCGCCGGTGAACGGGTGGGCGAATCCTGTACCTCTGGTGATCGTCTCGGCCTGTGCCGAGTAGTAGATCGCATCGCCAGCGAGGGCATCGTCGCCGACCACCGTGATCACATACGTGAGTCGGAGGCAGAGCGCGACGCCCACGATGGCGAGCAGGCACAGGCGCCAGGTTCTGTGGGTCATTACTCGGGTCGGCGTCCGATCCAGGCAGTCGGTGGGCACGAAGTGCGATCGGTCGACCGGTAACTTACGCCCGTGCATGAGTCCTCACCAGGGACCGGCGCCGACGCCGCAGCGAGGACGCGAGGCCTGACCCGCCTCGAGACCGTCGCACTCGTGGCGATCGTCGCGGTCTCGATCGCCCTGCGGTTCGTCACGACGTCGCCGCTGTGGTTGGACGAGGCGCTGAGCGTCAACATCGCGTCGCTCCCGCTCGGGGACATATTCGACGCGCTCCGTCAGGACGGGCATCCTCCGCTGTACTACGTCGCGTTGCACGGGTGGATGGCCATCGTCGGCGACAGCGACATCGCGGTGCGATCCCTCTCGGGCGTGTTCGCAGTCGCCACGCTCCCTCTGGCGTGGATCGCCGGACGTCGACGGGCGGGCGCTGCTGGCGGCGCGGCGACGCTCCTCGTCATGTCGATCGCTCCGTACTCCTTGCGGTATGCGACCGAGGCACGCATGTATGCGATGGCGTCGTTCCTCGTCCTCGCCGCGTGGCTGATCGCCGACGACCTCCGGGTCCGCTCGGACGGCCGCCGTTGGGCGACACTCGCCGTCCTGACCGGTGGGGTGCTCCTCACGCACTACTGGGCCCTGTACCTCGGACTCGCCGCGGTCTGCGTCCTGGCGTGGCGCTGGTGGCGTCACGGGGCGCGGACCGAAGCGCTTCGCATCGGTACCGCGCTCGCCACCGGGGCCGTGCTGTTCCTCCCGTGGCTGCCGTCGTTCCTCGACCAGGTCGCGCACACCGGGACGCCGTGGGGCACCGCGACACGGCCGACCCGAGCGGCCGTCGAATTGGCGGGTGGGCTGGGCGGTGGCGAGACGTTCGCCGAGGGTCTTCTGTTCGGCTTCGCTGTCCTGGTCCTCGCACTCGTCGGTCTGTGTCTCGTCGAGGTGCGGGGCACCACGATCCGCCTCGACCTCGCGACGGCTGGCACCGTTCGGGGCGAGATGGTGCTCGCCGGTCTCACCCTCGCCATCGGCCTGGCCGCCGGTGCCGCCACCGACGCCACGTTCGTCGCACGGTATGCGGCGGTGCTGATGCCGCTGCTGCTCGTGGCGGCTGGCGTCGGGCTGGCGGGATTCCCGTCACCGTGGCCACGTCGGCTGCTCGCATCCGCCCTGGTCCTGCTCGCCGGCGTCGGCGCGCTGTTCAACGTGATCGACGATCGAACCCAGGGGGCAGACGTCGCTGCGGTCATCGACGACCGCTCGGAGCCGGAGGATCTCGTCGTGTTCTGCCCGGACCAACTCGGGCCGTCCACGCTTCGCTCGTTGACGGTCGAGATCGACGCGGTCGCGGTGCCGGCCCTCGACCGGCCCGAGCGGATCGACTGGGTCGACTACGCCGACCGGAATCGCTCGGCGAACGCGTCCGATGTCGGCGCGGCGATCCTGGAGCGAGCGGCCGACGGTGCGATCTGGCTCGTCGATGCCGGGACCTATCGCACCTACGAGGACCTCTGCCCGGAACTGCGCGCCGTGCTCGGCGCTGCCCGTCCGTCCAACGAGGTGGTCCTCGCCCCGGACAGTGCGGTCTTCGAGCCGGCGACGCTGACGCGGTACGACCCCTGATCGGTCATCCCACGGCGTGGAGCGCCAGCGAGGCGGGTGTGCGGCGGATGAGCGAGATGTCGGCGGTCCGGATGCTGGCAACTCTCGTCGACCAGCAATCGACCACGCCACGTCCTTCGGCGACCTCGAAGAACGTCGTCATCGGGCCCTCTTGTTCGTAGGCGTCGGCGTCCACGACCTCGACGGTCTGGTCCCGCATGGTGATGTCGTAGGTGGTCATGCGATGACCGTACGGATCGAGCCCTGTGTGGCGGAAGAGGGACAACCCTGTGAGTTGTGGCCCCCGCTGTCCACAGCCTGTGGGTCCAGGAGTGCGACTCCTCAGGATGCCCCGGCGTCCAGGTCGTGCCGAGGCGGGCCGAGCCCCGCCGCCTTCAGGAGTCGCAGCACGCGGCCCCGCTGGCCCCGGAACGGCTCGAGCAGTTCGACCATCTGGGCGTCGGTTCCCCGTCGCTCGCCGGTGAACACGAACGAGACCAGATGCGTGAGACTTGCATCGCCGACCGGAACGGCGTCGGGGTCGCCGAGCGCTGCTTCCCGTACCCGCGCCGCCGTCCAGACGCTGAGGCCGGCGATGGAACGCAGGCGCTGTTCGGCGACCGCAGGCGGATCATCGACGACGGATTCGACCGTCGCTGCACGCGCCGCGGATCGTCGGACGACATCGGCTCGCGCGCGCTCGAGTCCGAGCGGGTGGAGGTCCTGGTAACCGGTGGTCGCGAGCGTCCGAGCATCCGGCGGGAGCAGGAGGTCGACGCCAGGCGCAGCGGGCGCCGGCTCGCCCAGCGATTCGACGATCTGTCGGTACGCTCGCTTGGCCTCGAAGACCGAGACCCGCTGCGCGCACACCGCCGGGACGATGGCCTCGAGCACCCGGCGGGTCGCCCCGACACGGAGACCCGACAGCCGGGATTGCAGGTCGAGGATCAGCGGATGGTCGGTGTCGATCCGGCCGGGGTCGTCTTGGCCGACGAGCTCGGGGACCTGGGAGAGCGCCCACTCCGCGCCGGGCCCCCAGGCCGTGGCCCGCAGGCGGTCGTCGTCGACGAGGAGGTGGAGCGTCGCTGGCCCCTCGGGGGTGCGGCTTGCCCGGAACGCCTGGTCGGAGCGGAGCTTGATACAGGGATCGCCGCGCCCCATCCGATTCGGCGCCAACGTGAGTCGGAGATCGAGGGGGCGATCGAGCGCGAAGTCGCGTGTGGCGGGTGTGGCTGTCATGAGCGGTTCCGGCGTTCGCGCCAGTCTTCCTGCAGGAGCGCCCACCGTTCGTGGTCCCGCCATTCGCCGTCGATCTGGAGGTAGCGCGGGGAGAACCCTTCCTGACGGAAGCCGCAGCGGATCGCGAGCTGGCGGGATCGCTCGTTCGCCGGTTGCACGTTGGCCTCGAGGCGATGGAGCCGCAGCTGGGTGAACGCGACCTCGATGACCATCTTCACGCCGTCGGTGAGGTGTCCTCGAGGGCGGTCGCCGGCGAAGGACGCCCAGCCCAACGCTGCGGACTGGAGCGCACCACCGGTCATGTTGTTGAGATTCACGAACCCGGCGATGGTGTCGTCGTCGCGGCGGCAGACGAGGAACTGCTCGGCGTCGACCCGGTCGCCCCGGGCGGTCCAGCTCCGATAGGCGGAGATCGACTCGGCGGCATACACGTAGGGCTCGAGGTGACGGCGGTGACGGAGCACGGCATCGACGAACTCCCGCCCGTCCCGCTCGTCCGGTTTGCGGAGGTAGGAGCCACCACGTGCGGCGACCGCTCGCCTCACGCCGTCGGCTCCGATTCGATGGCGACCGCCCGCGCCCAGGCGTAGTCGGGTTTGCCGCTCGCACTCCGCCGGATCTCGTCGACGCGCACCACTTGCTTGGGGAGCTTGAACCGCGCCAGATGGCCGGATACATGCGCGTCCAGATCGTCGTCGCTCACGGGGGAGTGGCTCGAGATCACCGCGACGACCTCCTGGCCCCATCGCTCGCTCGGTCGTCCGACGACGAGCGCGTCGTAGACGCCCGGATGCGCCTTGAGGACCTGTTCGACCTCCTCGGCGTGCACCTTCTCTCCGCCGGTGTTGATCGTGACCGACTCGCGTCCGAGCAGGACGAGGCGACCGTCGGGAGCGAGGCGAGCGCGATCACCGGCGATGGCGTGCACGACCCCGTCGACCACGGGGAAGGTGGCCGCCGACTT
>JAPKDO010000376.1 GCA_028822535.1 Acidimicrobiales bacterium | reverse complement strand
ACTGTTGACGATCGCGGCCTCGACGCCGGCAGCGTCGGCCACGGCCGTGAGGTCCACGAACCACACGCCGTCGTCGAAGCGGTCACTCGCCCGAGTCCCGATCTCGGTCGCCAGTCGGGTCTTGCCCATGCCGCTCGGCCCAGTGAGCGTGATCAGCCGGCGGTCGGCGACGAGCTCGCACAGATCGGCGACCTGGTCGTCGCGGCCGATCAGCGTCGTCACCGGCGCAGCCAGGTTGCCCGGCTGTCCACCGGCGTCGATGGGCTCGAACTCGTGTGGCAGCCCCGGAGCCGAGGCCTGCCAGATGTCGGTTCGTCCCTCGAGACCCTTCAGCCCGACCGATCCGAGCGAGGTCAGGGTCGTCTCCGATGCGGCGCGCGAGAGAAGCGACCGGGCGATCCCCGACACCAGGATCTGGCCACCGTGTCCGATCGACATGACGCGCGCTGCCCGGTTGACGGACGACCCGTAGTAGTTGCCGGCGCGCTCCTGGGATTCACCGGAGTGGATTCCCATCCGTACCGGGAGCACCTCGTGGACCAGCTCCCGCTGCATCGCGACCGCGCACCCCAACGCCGAGTCGACCGAGGGGAAGGCTGCCGCGAAGGAATCGCCGGCCACCGAGAACACGTAACCGCCCGAGTCGGCGATGCATCGTCGGGCGATCTCGTCGTGCCGCTCGAGCCGTTCGGCCATGCCCGATTCGTCGCGCTCCCATCGCTGCGTCGAGTCGACGACGTCGGTGAAGAGGAACGTCACCGTGCCCGTCGGTGGGCGGACCCCGATCCCGTCCACTACCACACCGTACCGGTGGAGAGGCGATCCCTGGAGGAGTATTCGTGTCCGGCGTTCGTCGACGGCCACATGGCGCGTCCTACGATCTCCCGCCGTGCGTCTCGTGATCGCCCGCTGCTCCGTCGACTACCGGGGCAAGCTCTCGGCCCATCTCCCGTCCGCGAACCGGCTCATCATGGTCAAGGCCGACGGCTCGATCTCGATCCACTCCGACGACCGTGCCTACAAGCCGCTCAACTGGATGAACCCGCCATGCACGATCACCGAGCGCGACGGCGGCTGGCTCGTGCATGGGAAGAAGGGTGAGGAGCTCGAGATCACACTCGAGGAGATCCACAGCGACACTCAGACCTCCCTCGGCGTCGAACCCGGTCTGGTCAAGGCCGGCGTCGAGGCCCAGCTCCAGGAACTGCTCTCGGAACGGACCGAGGTCATCGGCAAGGGCTTCTCGCTCGTGCGGCGCGAGTACCCGACCGACATCGGGCCGGTCGATCTGTTGTGCCGGGATGCCGACGGCGGAGCCATCGCCGTGGAGATCAAACGACGGGGCGAGATCGACGGCGTCGAACAACTGACCCGATATCTCGAGTTCATGAACAAGGACCCACGCCTCTCCCCCGTGCGTGGCGTGTTCGTCGCCGAGCAGATCAAGCCGCAGGCGAAGACCCTCGCCGACGAGCGCGGGATCGATTGGGTCGAGGTGAGCTACGACGAGCTCCAGGGCATCGAGTCGTCGGAACTACGCCTGTTCTGACCCGCCATCCGGCGCGCCGTGTCAGGCTCGCGTCATGGTTCGACTCGGGATCTCGCTCGCCAGCGCACACACCGCCGACCCCGGTTCCGACGCCGCCGCCTGGGTGATCGCACGGGCGCGGGCTGCGGCGCGCAGCGGTCTCGCCAGTCTCACCATCGGCGACCACCATGCGACGGGACCGATGCCCTACGTGCAGAACGTGCCCATGCTCGGTCGAGTCCTCGCCGAGTGGGATGCCCGACCTGCTGGCCTGCTGTTCCTCGTGCCGGCATGGAACCCGGTGCTGATGGCCGAACAGATCGGCACGCTCGCCTCGATCGCCGAGGGCCCCTTCATCGTGCAGACCGGGCTCGGCGGACGCGACCAGGTGGACGCCATGGGGATCGACGTCGCCCACCGTGGACGGACGCTCGAGGCCAACCTCTCGAAGGTCCAGGCACTTCTCACCGGCGACGAGGTCGACGGCGTCCGGATCGCTCCGACGCCGCCTCGCGACGTCGAGTGGTGGATCGGCGCGCACAGCGCCGACGCGCTCGACCGCGCCGCCCGACTCGGCACCGGCTGGTATGCCGACGCCGGTATCGACCGCACCGTCGGACTCGACCAGCGCGACACGTACCTCGACGCGTGCGAACGGCACGGGCGCGAACGCGGTCGCATGGCGATCCGCAAGGACGTGTTCGTGTCCGACGACGCAGGCCGGGCGCGGCGTTTCGGCGACGCTGCGCTCGAGCGCGGCTACCGCGGCGGTCAGCCGAGGGGTGCGGTCGCGTACGGCGGGGTCGACGACGTCGCCGAGCAGTTGGCGGTCTTCGGTGACCTCGGCTTCGACGACGTGATCGTGCGCACCATGACCGGCGTCCCCCAGGACGAGGCCGTCCGATCCATCGAGTTGTGCGGCGAGGTCGCCCGAGCCCTCGCCTGACACGCTGGCCGTTAGCGTTCACCTCGTGGGTGCGCGCTCCGAACTCGAGGTCGTCGACCAGCCCTGGCCGGTGGTGTTCGACGCGTTCGTCCAGGCGCTGCCCGCATCCGGGTTCCGCATCGCCCGCATCGACCCACAGCGCGGCCACATCGCGGTGGAGACGCGCAACACTCGCGTGACCATCGCCGTCGGAGCCGTCGACGCCATCACCTCGGAGTGGATCGCCACCGCCGAGCAGAAGATCGGGGTCCTCCCGGATCGTCACGAACGACAGTTCACGACGATCCGGGACGCCCTCTCGGACTACCTGGCGGCGTACTACGCCGTGTAGCTACACGTGCCCTTGTCGAGGACGACGCGTCCGTCGCTGCCCTGGGTCTGGTAGACGGCGGCACCCTCGCCGGTCTTCCAGACGTTGATCGTCAGGTCCTCGCCCGGGAACACCGGCGAGGAGAAGCGCCCGTACATGCCCTTGAACTGCGACGAGTCGCCGTCGCAGAGCGCGTGCAGGAGTCCGCGACCGGTGAAGCCGTAGGTGCACAGGCCATGGAGGATCGGCTTGTCGAAGCCGCCCATCGCCGCGAACGTCGGGTCCGCATGCAGCGGGTTGCGGTCGCCGGAGAGGCGATAGATCAGCGCCTGCTCGGGGCGGGTGGTGTAGGTCACCGACTCGTCGGGCTCGCGGTCCGGCTGTTCCCAATCGAGTGCCGGGCCGGAATCGCCACCCCAGCCGCCCTCGCCGCGGATGAAGGCGGACATGGTCTTGGTGAACAGCGGCTCACCGTCGGACACGAGTGTCGACCGCGACTCGGACACCACGACGGCTCCCTTGCCCTTGTCGTAGATGCCGGTGATCTC
>JAPKDO010000375.1 GCA_028822535.1 Acidimicrobiales bacterium | reverse complement strand
GCCGCGCATGAAGTAGCCCCGCCATCGCAGCCCGAACCGACGCTCGCATTCTGAGTTTGGATCACTCCCGACTCGAGCGATCCTCAGTGGGCCCCGGGTCGTTGTCATACCTGATGCGGATACTTGGGACATGCGTTGGATTCTTCGTCGCCAAAAGCTCGAGCCGATCCCCGACATCGGTGCTTCGATCGAGCTCGAACGTCGCGAGGTCCACTGGGATCGCGACCGCGGCTGGGACCGAAGTCCGAGTCTGCAGCGAGTACGTCTTGCCCTTCCCGAGCACCTTCACCACAGCCCTCCCCATCGAAACCGGGGAGATGGACTCTGGGCGGTGGTCGCCTGTGCATCCAACGTCCCCGTAGGACTTGCATGGTGCGTGCGCTGGGCGTGCGACCCGACGGTGGCGCTCATCGAGGAGGTCGCCGTGGTTCGGCCATGGCAGAACCAAGGAATCGGAACGAGCCTGGTGAAGGAATCATCACGCTGGATGGTCAGCCTCGGCTTCGAAAGAATCACCGCGCATCCCATCTCTGGTTCCGCATGGCTGGAACGGCTCGGCTTCGTCGATGACGGCTACCGAAACTTCATCGCGGACACCCTGGCAGTCACTTCAGCGTGACAACCCTGGAGCAGCCGCGTGGTTCCAGCACCGGTCGCCGAAGGTTGTCCTAGGTGTGAGCGTGATCCCCGCTTCCACTCCGTGCGGACGACCCTGGCGACACGAGCCTCCATGTCACGTCCAGGAAGTACCGTTGATCGACGCCCGCAGATGAAGGGGAGCGTGGCGCGGTGGAACAGGCGAGAGCAGTAACTGAGTTCGAGGTGGGCGGACGAACCGCGGGAGCGGTCGCCTGCCCAGAACTTGGGGTCACGGAACGTGATCGCGGGACTGCTCATTTCGAGCAGAACCTTCTGCTCACTACGGCAGCGGAAACGGCGGCACCCTGATGGGACTACTCGACAAGATCCTCGGACGTCGGCAACAGACAGCGTCAGCCGGCGGTCCGCCAACTTCGCCACAGACCTCGGTCGCTCAGCCGATGAAGCCGCCGAAGGGTCGGGGCACCATCACGTGGATCCCGGCGGGCCAAACCGTTTCGATAGGTGAGTCCATTCCCGGCGGGCTTCTGTACGTCGGTTCTGGAGCGCTTGCCGAGAACGGATACTCGGTCGAACCGGCGCTCATCGACCCGAAACTTCCGGTTCAGTGGAAGCGCGCCGATCACGCGGCGTCGTCTCTCGACTACTGGCCGGCGTACGAAGATCTGACGGCCGGGCAGCGCGCAGGGTACCTGCGGTGGCTCATCGACGGCCGGAGTCGCCCGGACGCTCCGATCGGGTTCGTGTTTCTGTACTTCTACGGGCTCGAACGCCGATTCCTCGTTGATCTCGGATCGAGCGCGGACCACCCGGAGGCTCGTCTCATCGCCGATGAGGTTCGTCGTCTGCTTGGCGTCTACGGCGAGAACCGCTCGTTCGAGAGCTACGCGACCGGCCTCCTCGGACTCATCGACGCCGTCGCAGCCCACACAGCGCAGCTTGCTGCGCCGGATTGGACGTCCACGACGTATCAGTGGGAGGTGCCACCCGTAGTTCGTGTGGGCCTTGGCCGCTACGCGGCCGCGAACCAGCCCATCCCGGCGCGGTGGGCCTTGACGCTTCTCCGCCTTCACCCCGAGTCGTACCTGCGGACACCAGCGACACGTTGCCAGTCCGAGTTCGACGAACTGTTCCGTCAGCGGTACCGGGACCGGTTCGGTGACGGCATGGTCGTCCAACCCCCGAAGGCGCGCGTCACCGTCGAGTACCGGGCAGCGTCATCGGGCCTCCGCGGCGACTACGGCGTCCGTCTCGACGATGTCCCGGACATCTGCGCGATCAGCGGACCGATCAACAAGCTGAAGGACTTGGCGGCGGACTGCACCGACGCACTCGACGCCTACAGCCGGTTCCTCGGGCGAAACCCCGATGGCGCCGGAGACTCCGCCGCGATCGGACTTCTTCCCGATGAGCTCATGGAAACGCACGGCGGCCCGGTCCTCGACAACTTCCGCACCTGGGCGGAAGCGGTCGCCGATGCCCAGGCCGTGCCTCTCGACGACATTGTCGAACGATGGTCACCGGGCCGAGAGAAGAAGCTGACGAAGAAGGACGCCGTCGCGCTCGCCGGATTCCTCGGCAAGGTCGGGATCGGCATCGAACCTGACGTCCGCTTCGGCGGCCGGACACCAACCCCCGGATCGACCGCCGTCGTGTTCCCCCTCCCGGAGCCCGCGCCGGCCGCACCGTCACCCGCGTACTCGGCGGCGTCGGTGCTCGTGCACCTGACGGCCGTATTGGCAGCATCGGACGGGTCGGTGAGCGCCGACGAACGACAGCACCTCGCCGAACACCTTGAAGCATCACTCGGACTCGACACTGCCGAATGCGTTCGTCTCGACGCCCATCTGGCCTGGCTCACTGCCGACAAGCCGAGCTTGGCGGGCGTGAAACGTCGCCTCGAGAGCCTCGACGAACGGCGCCGCAGCGCGATCGCACACTTCCTCGTCGACGTCGCTGCCGCCGACGGTGTCGTCAGTCCCGACGAGATCACGACGCTCACGAAGCTGTACAAGCTCCTCGGCCTCGACGAGAACGACGTGTACCGGGTCGTGCACGCACTCGGCTCCGACACGGGACCAGTCACCGTCCGCCAAGCCGACGACGGTGCACCGCGGCATGCGATCCCGGAACCGAGCACGGCACCGCAGCCCCTCGCCTTGGACCCGGACAAGGTGCAGGCCCGCCTCGCCGAGACAGCGACCGTCGCAGCGCTCCTCGCCGACATCTTCACCGAGGACGACGAGCCGACCCCGACTACAGAGGTCGCCGCGCCGTCACCGTCGTCGGGCTCCTCGGATGCCGCGACAGTCGACGGGTTGGATGCGGCGCATTCGACGCTCGCTGACCAGCTTCGCGGCCAAGCCACCTGGCCGCGCACCGCGGCAGAGGACCTCGCCACGACCCTCGGTCTGCCGCTCCTCGCCGGCGCGTTGGACCGCATCAACGAAGCGGCCATGGACGCCTGTGGCGAACCGCTCGTCGAAGGCGACGATCCCCTCGAACTCAACGACTACGCCGCTCAGGAGATGTTCGGATGACCAACCCATCGGCCCCCACCACGATCCGGCCTCGGGAACGAGACGCGATTCTCCAGTCGCTGCGTGCCGGGGTCGTTCCACGTGTCGGCCAGCAACACATCCAGGTCGGTCGAGCGAACGAGGTGACCGCCCTCGTCGACGACATCGAACGCATCGTCGACGGCGGCTCTGCGATCCGTTTCGCTATCGGTGAGTAC
>JAPKDO010000374.1 GCA_028822535.1 Acidimicrobiales bacterium | reverse complement strand
CCGGCTGCGCTCACCTTCCGGGTGGACGACCCCGTCGTCGTCTTCGACGGCACCGAGTTCGATCTCGAGGCGATCGCCCGCAGCGTCACGTCCGTCTTTCTCGGAGTGCTGTTCCTGACTGGCATCGCATTCGTGTCCTGGGCGGTGCAGGCGTATCGCAATCTCCCGGCGCTCGCCATCGAGGAGCGTCGCTACTGGACGATCTGGCTCGTGGTCGGCTGGGTCATCCCAGGTGCCAACCTGCTCGTCCCGAAACTGCTCGTCGACGACCTGTGGCGGGGTTCGAGCCCCGAGGCGACCGTGGCCGGCGGCGACTCGTGGCAACGACGTCCGGTGGCATCGATCGTGAACCGTTGGTGGGTGTCGTTCCTCGTGACGCCGGCGATCGTGGTGCTCGGCATCGTGCTCGCTCGGGGCGGACTCGACGAGTTCGAACAGCGACTCGCTGTCGGCGCCGCCTCGGTCGCAGCCGCGGCATCGATCATGGTCGCCACCGTCGCCGCACGCCGGATGATCGCCGTCGTGACCGTCGCCCAGGCCCGTCGGGCCGACGTGATCGTCGACATCCGTGAAGGTCAGCGGATCGCGCTCGACAGCCTGCTCGCGATGGAGCGGTCCTCCGTCTGATCCCGACCATTGCGGCCGGGGGCCATGGCACCTAGCGTTGGACGACCCTGTCCAACCCTCTTGGAGGTAACCCCTGTGCCGAACCGACGATGGTTCCGCGTCCTCGCGCTGCTGCTCGGCCTGTCCCTGATCGCCGCTGCGTGCGGTGACGACGACGACACCGCCACCACCGACGCCACCACCGACGATGCCGGTGACGCCGGCGACGATTCCGGTGACGACAGCAGCGACGACGGCGACGCCGGCAGCGAGTCCGACGCCGCCGTGACGCTCGACGACCGCTGCGCCGAGGCCCTGGAGGCCGGTGTCGAGGCACCGGACGACTTCGTCGTCCGCCTCATCACCGACATCGGCAAGGTCGACGACCGGACCTTCAACCAGTTCGCGTTCGAGGGCATGGAGGCTGCGGCCGACTGCTTCGGCTTCGAGACCAGCTTCATCGAGACGGCCTCCGAGGCCGACTACGCGACCAACATCGCCACGTCGCTCGAGGGCACACCCGATGCGATCGTCACCGTGGGCTTCCTGCTCGCCACCGACACGCTCGAAGCCGCCGAGAACAACCCTGACGTCAGCTTCATCGGCGTGGACCAGTTCCAGCCGGAGTTCCCGGACAACTACGTCGGTGTGCAGTTCCGCGAGGACGAGGGTGGATGCCTCGCCGGCGTCGCCGCCGGACTCCTGACCGAGAGCGGTGTCATCGGCGTCGTCGGTGGTCGCGAGGATGTCCCGCCGGTCGTCCGCTACGTCAACGCCTACGAGTCCTGCGCCAAGCAGGCCAATCCCGACGTGACGGTCCTGTCGACCTACAACGAGTCGTTCAACGACCCGGCCAAGGGTGCGTCCGACGCCCAGCAGTTCCTCGGTGAGGGCGCCGACGTCATCTTCGGTGCCGGCGGCCCGACCGGTTCGGCCGGCGTGGTCGAGGCCACGAAGGCCGGCGCCTGGGGCATCGGCGTCGACCAGGACGAGTACTTCTCGACCTTCGACGGCGGGAGCGCAGAGGGCGCCGACAAGCTGGCCACCTCGGCCATCAAGCGAGTCGACCTCTCGGTCTTCGACAACATCGTCAACCTGATCACCGGCGACTTCGCCGGCGGACTGTTCACGCTGACCGCCGAGAACGCGGGCATCACCTACGCCCCGTCGCACGACGCCGACGTCCCGCAGGAGGTCCTCGACGCCCTCGAGGAGACCCGCATGGCGCTGGCCGAAGGCACCTACGACATCGGCGTGGACCCGATCACCGGCTTGGCCGAATAGTCCACATTGCTCTGCCGACGGCCCCCCGGCATCTGCCGGGGGGTCGTTCGCGTCTGTGAGAGGATGCCCGCCGTGACCGCTGGCCCCGCCACACCGGTGCTCGAAGCCCGGAAGATCACCAAGACCTTCCCCGGGGTGATCGCCAACCAGGACGTCGACTTCGACCTCCACGAGGGCGAGATCCACTGCCTGCTCGGCGAGAACGGCGCCGGCAAGAGCACGCTCATGAACGTGTTGTACGGACTCTACGAGCCCACCGGCGGCGAGATCGCCGTACGAGGCGAGGCGGTCCGCTTCGCGAGCTCGGCCGATGCCATCGCTCGCGGCATCGGCATGGTGCACCAGCACTTCCAGTTGATCCCGACGTTCACCGTCGCCGAGAACGTCGCGCTGGGCGACGAGGTCACGACGAAGTACGGCAGCCTCGACGTCGCTGCGACACGCAGGCGCATCATCGAGATCGGGGACCGCTACGGCCTCGCCGTCGACCCCGACGCCACCGTCGGCGAACTCTCCGTCGGCGTACAACAGCGTGTCGAACTCATCAAGGCCCTCGAGCGCGACGCCGAGATCCTGATTCTCGACGAGCCCACCGCCGTGCTCACACCTGGGGAGGTCGACGACTTCTTCGACGTCGTGCGGACGCTCGTCGACAAGGGCAAGTCGATCATCTTCATCACGCACAAGCTGCGCGAGGTGCTGGCCGTCGCCGATCGGATCACCGTGCTGCGGTCCGGGCGCACCGTCGGCAGCGCCGACCCCGCCACCGCGACCGAACAGGACTTGGCCAACCTCATGGTCGGGCGCGACGTCGTCTTCACGGTCGAGAAGCCGCCGGCGAACCCCGGCGCGCCGGCGCTGTCGCTCCGAGGGGTCACCGTCACCGACGAGCGCAGCGTCGACACGTGCCGGTCGATCGACCTCACCGTCCGGGCCGGGGAGATCTTCGGCATCGCCGGCGTCGAGGGCAACGGCCAACGCGAGCTGGTCGAAGCGGTCACGGGCATGCGCACCCCGAGCAGCGGGACGATCCTGTTGGGCGACGACGACATCACGAACGCCTCACCACGGACGATCGCCGACCTCGGCGTCGGGCACGTGCCCGAGGACCGCAACCGCCACGGCGTGGTCGGCCCGTTCTCGATCGCCGACAACATGGTGCTCAACCAGTACCACCACGCTCCCTTCTCGCGAGGCTTCCTCCGCAAGGACGGGCCGATCCGCGAACAGGCGACCCGCCTCGTCGAACAGTTCGACGTCCGAACGCCGGGCATCGACGTTCCGGTGGCGACGCTCTCGGGCGGGAACCAACAAAAGGTGATCGTCGCCCGCGAGATGTCGCGCCCGCTTCGACTCCTCGTGGTCGCGCAGCCGACACGCGGACTCGACGTCGGCTCGATCGAGTTCATCCATCAGCGAATCGTCCAGATGCGCGACGACGGCGCCGCAGTGTTGCTGGTGTCGGCTGAACTGGACGAGATCCTCTC
>JAPKDO010000054.1 GCA_028822535.1 Acidimicrobiales bacterium | reverse complement strand
GGCAACGAGGCGATCCGTCTCGTTGCCCACGCACTCCTCGTAGACGTCGTAGGCCACGGCCTTGTGCTCGCACTCCTCGAGGGCATGCCAGCGGAACAGGGCCTGCAACTCCTCGGGCACGTCCTGTTCGGCGAATGGGTCGTCCGAGAGGATCTGTTCTGCCAGGACCGAGGTGAAGTGCTCGGCGGCAGCGGTGAACGCGAGCTGGACCGAGCGGGGGGCGAAGCGCTGGAGGAGGCGCATCGCTCGACCCGTGGCGGCATCGACGAACTTCGTCGGATAGCCGAGTTCGTGGAGGGCGGCGTTGAATCGGTCGTGCTCGCGACCGTGCATCGATTCCTGTCCGATGAATCCCGCGACCTGGCGTCGGAGTTCCTCGTCGTCGATCTGGTCGCGATAGTTGCGGACCGAGTCGACGAAGAACTGCTCCCCCTCGGGGAATGTCGCCGACAGGACGGCCATGATGTGGCTCATCAGGATGTCGTTGTCCACGAAGTGACGCGGGATCGGGGCGTCGTGGTCGATCGTGATGCGTCGGGTGCGGACGGTGCGGTCGAAGTCCAGCGGGGCGTGGGTGGTTGGCACGGTGATCTCCTCGGACGATGAGACGGTGAAATCGTATTGTTGCACAGTGTCGACGGGCGCGTCAGACGATGATACGATTGCGACACGTTGTTGCACCGCCCCGACCGTGGAGCGTGACCGAGAGGACTGTCATGACGTTGGATCTGAGCAAGACACTCGACCGGGTGCACGAACGGCAGTGGGCACTGGCCGATGTCGACTGGGATGCGCCCGGCGCCGACCGGATCACCGACGAGCAGCGCCCCAAACTGGCGGCGTTCATGGCCGACGTCGCGTGGATCGAACAGGTCGGGGCGCGAGCGTTCGCCGCGTTGGCTCGCAAAGCGGAAGACCCGGTCCTCGCCGACCTGTACCGCTACTTCCATGCCGAGGAGCAACGCCACGCCAACGCGGAACTCGCCTTGATGCGTCGGTGGGACATGCTCGACGGCGACGAGCCACCGGAACCCCACATCAGCATCCGACTGGCCATGGACTGGCTCGACCGCTACGCCGACTCCCTCCCGCTCGCCGTGCTCGGTTCGGCGATCCCGATGCTCGAGGTCGCCCTCGACGGCGCACTCTTGAAGTTCCTGGTCGACGAGATCGACGATCCGCTGTGTGCGGTGGTGTTCGAGAAGGTCAACAACGACGAGTCCCGACACCTCGCCGTGGGATTCCACGTGCTCGAGGTGATCGGACGCAACCCGGCGCATCGCCACGCGATCGACATCGCCAAGGTGCTGTTGTCGCCGGCGATCTTCACGTCGCTTCCCGCAGCCATGCCGCTGTTCACCAACGCCCGCGACAACGTCGTCGGCATGGGGCTCGACGAACGCAAGCTCTACGACGCGCTGGCACGCTTCGACAAGGTCGGCCAGCGGCAGCCCGACGTCCGGCGGAATCCGTCGTACCTCGTGTTGAAGGAGTTCGGGAAGATGGTCGCCAACCGTTCGCACCCCTATCACGTCCTCGGTGACGCGGCGACGCGCATCGTCGACCACTACCCACGTCGTCTCTTGAAGTCGCCGCCTTCCTGGGTCGACCAGCTCACGGCGGAGCCGGTGGTCTGAATGGCGACCATCGCGACCACCGGTTCGGCGAGCGGCCGCCGCGCGCTCGACGGCATCGTGGACTTCGCCGGGCGGGTCGTCGGCGCCGCTGACCTGGTCGTCAGCGACGTCGAGATCGGCCAACGGGTGGCCTGCATCGGGGTCGACCAGGCGACGATCGACGCAGCGGTCTCGCTCGTCGAGGCGGGCCACCGGGTGAAGGTATTCGAGGACGACCCCCGACTCGTCTTGCCCCGGGTCGGGCTCATTCCATTCGGCCGAGCATCGCTCTGCGCTCGACTGGCCGGCTCCACGAGACTGGGATTGCGCGCCGTCGCGTTCGTTCCGGCCCCGGGCGCGGTCCGGCGACGCCTCGGTCGGATGCCATCGGTGATGGAGCATCGGGCCGGGTCCCTGCACCGCCGTCGACACCTCGACGATCGATGGGATCGTCGCCAGCTGACCCCCTCACGGTTCGACCGTCGGACCCCGTTGCGCGACGATTCCTATTACCGGATGGTCGACGCGGGATCCTGCGAACTGATCAGTTGGCCGGTGGCCAGTGTCACGACCTCGGGAATCCGCACCTGCGACGGGCTCGAGCACCGAGCCGACTGGATCGTCGTCGCCCCGTGAACAGGTGAGCCCGACGGCTCAGGACGGGGCGACCTCGGCGCTCGCCATGTCGCCGAAGAGGAAGCTCAACAACTCGGGGTCGGCCAGGATTGCCCAGTCCGGCGCCATGAGCTTGGCGTAGCGCTCGAAGTACAAGAGCTGCTTGGCCACCAGGACCAGCTCGCGGGGCAGGCGCACCTCGTAGCGGGTCCCGATCCGGACGATGTCGATGAGCACCTGGCCATAGCTGATCTCCGACAACGGTCGGCCGAGGATGGGCTCGACGATCTCGGCGATGTCCTTGGCCGACTCTTCGAGGCTCACCGGATTGAGCACGGCGCCCATGTCGAAGATGGCCTGGGCGACCGCTTCGAAGTCGCCGGACACGAGCAGCGCCGGAAGCCCGCGCCGAACGATGTCGCGGGTGTCGTCGTCGAAGTGTCCGCAGATGCCGAAGTCGAGGAAGACGATGTCTCCTTCGGTGTCGAGCATGAGGTTTCCGGCGTGGACGTCACCGTGGAAGAACCCGTGCTCGAGCGCGGCCTCGAGCCACGTCCGCACGCCACGCTTGAGTGCGCCGGCGAGATCCCATCCCTTCTCCTCGAGCTCCACGAGATCGTCGATCTTGTAGCCGTGGATGCGCTCCATGGTCAGGACCCGCTGGCAGGTGAACTCCCAGTGGACGGCCGGCACTCGGACGTGCTCCGCGTTGGCGCTCGCTGCGAGCACATCGCCGAAGCGCTGCATGGATCGCGCCTCGACCACGAAGTTGAGCTCCTCGCTCAACGTGGTGGCGAAGTCCTCGACGACGGCCACGGGATTCGCCATACGCCCCGTCGAGGAGACCTTGTCCACGCCGACGGCGAGCTTCCGCAGGATGCGGAGGTCGGACGACAGCAGTCGACCGATCCCGGGTCGCTGGACCTTGACCACCACGTCGCTGCCGTCGTGCAGCGTGGCGCCGTGCACCTGGGCGATCGACGCCGACGCGATCGGGGTCCGGTCGAAGGAGGCGAAGAGTTCGTCGGGGTGACTCCCGAGATCCGTGGTGATCACGTCGACGATGTCGGCGTAGGGCACCGGGGGCACGCTGTCGAGACAGGCCCGGAGTTCGTCGGCGAGGGTGTCGGGGAACAGTCCGGGGCTCGAGGCGATGAGCTGCGCGAGCTTCACGTACGTGGGCCCGAGCTCCTCGAACGCTTCTCGCAGCGACACGGCACCACGCTCGGAGCGTCGCTTGGCGCCCCCGCGCGCGGTGCGGACCCCGGCACGTCCCAGCACCCGTGCCGTGGTGGCGGCACGACCTAGCTCTCGGGCTCGGAACTGCGTGATCTCGCTCGGCACCAGTCGTTCGATCCGCACACCCTGCTCCTGACGTCGATACTATGACGTCACATTGTTGCACGGACGGCGATGGCGACCCAGCCGCTGCCGGGAGGAGATCCATGGCACTCACCGAAACGCCCGCAGTCGAGGTCGACGCCGGTCCGGCATTCGCCGAGACGCAGTTCGATCTCCGTGGGCTCCACCCGTCAGACGCATCGCGTCTCCTCGAAGTGGTCTTCACGTTGGCCCGCCACGGTGCCGTCGTGGTGGTGCGCCGCGGCCCGTTCATCGCGCTCCGCATCCGACGCCGTGGACCGCGAGCGCTGTCCGTTGCGTTGCGCCGCAGCTTCGTCGCACTCGGCCCCACATTCGTCAAGCTCGGCCAGTTGATCGCATCGAGCCCCGGGCTGTTCCCCGACGTGCTCGCGTCCGAGTTCCGGAGCCTCCTCGACGCCGTGCCGCCGATTCCGGTCCAGGACGTGCACCGGATCATCGAACGGTCGACGGGTCAGTCGGCTGCGGACCTGTTCTCCTCGTTCGACGACGTCCCGCTCGCAGCGGCGTCGATCGCGCAGGTGCATCGAGCAACGCTTCCCGATGGCACCGATGTGGTGGTGAAGATCCGCAGGCCAGGCCTCGGTCGTCAGGTGTCCAAGGACCTCCGCTTGCTCGGGCGGCTGGCGTCGCTTCTCGGCCGAGCGGGTCGCGCCGGTGCCATGTTGAATCCGGTCGCCGTCGTCGAGGACTTCGCCGAGACGTTGGCGCACGAACTCGATTTCCGGAACGAGGCGCGATGGATGGCGGAGTTCCGTTCAAACCTCGAGTCGTTCGGTGACAACCGACATGTGACGACACCGATTCCGATCGAGGGAATGTGCAGCGAGCGGATGCTCGTCATGACCTACGTCGAGGGACACCCGGTCGACGACCTGGACGCGCTCGCGGCCGGCGGTCACGATTTCGAGGAGATCCTCCGACTGGGGGTGCGGGCGTGGCTGGAGTCGGCGTTCGAACACGGGCTCTTCCACGGCGACGTCCACGCCGGAAATCTGTTCGTGACGCCGGACAGCGAGGTCGCGCTCCTCGACTTCGGGATCATGGGCCACCTCACCCCGCCCGTCCGCGCGGCACTGCGCGATGCGCTCCCCGGGCTCCTCCTCGCCGACGACCCGTATCCCGTGGTCCAGGCGTTCTTCGCGCTCGGCGCCGTGACCGGGCCCGTCGACCTCGACCGCGCTGCCGACGACGTCCGCGAGCTGATCGCCCCGCTCTCGTCGACACCCCTCGCACAGATCAGCTACGGGGCGCTCCTCGGTGACGTGATGCGAGTCGCGGGACGGCACGGCGTCCGCCTTCCTCGCGAGTTGGTGCTCGTGGTCAAGCAGATCCTGTACTTCGAGCGGTACGCGAAGGAACTCGCGCCCGACTACCAGATCCTCTCCGATCCACGGTTGCTCACCTACCTGCTGCCCCAGTACGAGGTGCCCGTCGAGCGGCCGGTGCTCACCACGCGTCCGCGCACTCGCCCGCTGGACGATGATCCGGAGGCCGGCCTGCTGGTGGAGTCGATCCGCGACGACCGCTTCGGCTGGGAGTACTCGTCCACCCGACCCGAGTTGCGTCGGCTGTACGAGAAGGCGAAGGAGAAGCAGTGGAACGTGTCCACCGACATCGACTGGTCGATCGAGGTCGACCCCGACGACCCGGGGGGTCTGTCGGAGTACCTGCCCGTGATGGCCGCCGACGCTTTCGAGTCGTTCACCCCGAAGCAGAAGCGTGAAGCCGGGCAGGTGTTCAACACCTGGCTGACATCGCAGTTCCTGCACGGCGAACAAGGGGCGCTGTTGGCGACGTCGAAGCTCGTCGCCCAGGTTCCCGACGTCGACGCCAAGTTCTACGGAGCGACCCAGGTGATGGACGAGGCTCGCCACGTCGAGGTCTATGCCCGCTATCTGAACGACAAGTTGGGCGACATCCACCCCATCAACCCGAACCTCCAGCAACTCCTCGAGTTGATCGTCGCCGACCCGCGTTGGGACGTCACCTATCTGGGCATGCAGATCATCGTCGAAGGTCTCGCGCTGGCGGCGTTCGGTCTCATCCACCAGTTCGCCACCGAGCCGCTCATCAAACAGATCACTCGCTACGTGATGGCCGACGAGGCCCGACATGTGGCGTTCGGTGCCCTGGCGTTGAGCGGGTACTACGACGAGTTGACGTCGGCCGAGCGCCTCGAGCGCCAGGACTTCGTCCTGGAGGCGTCGTGGCTCATGCGCGACCGCTTCCTGGCCACCGAGGTGTGGGAGCGGCTCGGGATCTCGCCGTCCGACGGTCTTCTCGACGCCAGCCGCTCACCGATGATGCAGATGTTCCAGCACGTCCTCTTCGCCAAGATCACTCCCAACCTCACCAAGGTCGGGCTGATGGACGAGAAGCTCCGCGACCGCCTGGTCTCCATCGGCGCGATTGCGACGACGTGATCTGGTCTCGGAACACCAATTCGGCGGGCCGGAGTGGGAGAGTGGAGAGATGACCGATTCGATCGCGCCGACCGCGTTCGGGCTCCCGGATGTTCCGGGCCGAGAGCTGGACCACTACCTCGACGCCGCCGCCCGTTGCTTCGCTCGTCACGGGCTCGGCCGGACGCGGGTCACCGACATCGCCGATGAGGTGGGCGTCTCGCGGGTCACCGTCTACCGGCAGGTCGGCACGGTGGAGCAAGCCGCGAGGCTTCTGCTCTCACGCGACCTCGACCGCATGCTGAACGCCCTCCTCCCGAAGTTGATCGCCGCCGAAACACCCGACGACGTGATCGCAGTCATCGCGAACGCAGTGGAGTTCGCCGTCGAACATCCGGTGTTGTCGAAGCTGCTTCGCGACGAGCCCGACCTCGTGGGCGCGTTCGCGATCGCGGAACTCGATGTGTTGCTCGAACGGCTGTCCCTGCTCGCCGAGCCGGTGGTGCATCGTCTCGAAGCGCTCGGGACGGAACACGACGTCGACCTCGCCGTCCTGGCGGACTGGGTCGCACGGGTCGTCGTGACCCTCGTGGTCGCGCCGCCGTCGGGACCCGTCGATGTGTACCTGCGTGCCGCACTCGGCCCGGTCTTGGGATGACGTCGGCGTTCAGGTGACGGTCTCGAACCGCCAACTGTGTCGCGGCGTCAGCTCGTAGGGAGTCGAACGCGGTTGGTCGATCTCGAGCGCCAGCGCGTCGTCTCGGTACATGCTCGCGATGGTGGGTGCGGATTGCTCGATCGCCTCGCCGAGCACGCCCTCGAGCAGTTCGTCGACCAGCGATGGAAGGCTGTCGGCGGCCTCGAGCATCCAGGAATGACGCGCGCGTTCGACACGCACGAGCGTGGCATCGGCCGCGTCGGCGGCCATGCGCGCGAACGGATACCAGATCACGAGGTCCCGGTCGCTGTGGATGACGACGACGGGTACGTCGTGGTCCCGCAACGACTGGAGCCGGTCGTCGGAACCCTGGTCGGCGATGGTGGCTACGAACGCCCGGGGGAGCGACGGAAGCGCCCGGAGCCGATCGGCGAGCGATGGCGCTGCGAGGCGGGCGAGCGAGCGGACCTCGCGGCGTCCGCGGAAGAACGTCGATGCGATGTCGGCAGCGAGCAGGCCGATGCCCAGGGGAAGGAGACCGGGCACGACGCGACTCAACCGGGTGAACCGGTCGAATCCCTTCCCGATGGCGGCGTTGATCGGGATGACGGCGATCGCTCGGTCGGGATGCGCGGCGGCCACGTCGACGACGATGCGGCCGCCCATCGAGTGCCCCATCAGGACCGCTTTGTCGATGCCGAGATGGTCGAGCACACGACAGTGCAGGTCGACGTAGGCCGACCATCGGTAGCCACCGCGGCCGAGCGGATCCGTTCGGCCGTGGCCGGCGCTGTCGACGGCGATCACCTGGAATCCGAGACCGGCGATGCGCCGCAGCGTGCGGGCATAGAGGAAGCCCTCGGCGATGATGCCGTGGACGAGAACGAGCGGGACTCCCTCTCCGCAGATCGACAACCCCACGCGGTGCCCGTCTTCGAGGACGATCTCCCGGCGCCGCAGACGTGGTGGTTTGCTCGTGGCGCCGCTGGTCAGCGCTTGCATTTCCGTTCGGACGGACATCGGCGGATCCTGTCTCCTCGTCGTTCGAGACGATGCTACAGATATGTTGCATCAATGCACACGGTCGGGGCGCAGTGATGATCCCTGCCGGGTCGAATGCCGCCGATCCCGAACGCGGCGGTGCGCGCACGGAAGCGCTCGCCGATGCTGCACGCGGGCGGTGTCTCGCGCTCGTGGCCGCCACTGGTGCCCGACGGGTGTCGGTGTGGCTGCACCATGAACAAGCCGGGTCTGTCTCGCTCTTCGTCGTGGTCGGGTCCGGCGACCAGGAGGCCGAGGTTTCCCGACGCTGGTCCACGATGCCGGTCGACTCGCTGGAACGACTGGCGGCGGAGCTGCGAGCGCACCCGACCGACGTGGACGACGCATCGAGCGCCGCCTGTCGAGCGCTGGGCATCTCCTCGGCCCGGACAGCGCCGGTGATCGTGCTCGATCAGACGGTCGGCTTACTCGTCGTCGAGCCGGTGGGGATCGTCGGCCCCGGCGGGTTGGACCAGCACGCGGCCGCGCTCGCCGGCATCCTCAGTGAGGCGCAAGCGTGGTGCCTCCTCAGCCAGCAGCAATCCAAGTGCGACCTGCTCGTCGAACTCGCGCGCTCCCTCGAACCGGAGACCACCGGCCGGGCCGTCGAGCGCCTCTGCCGGCGGGTGGCTCAGGAGTTCGGCGTCTCTCGGGCATGCGTCTTCCTCGCGGAGGAAGGCCGTCTCGTGCCAGCGCACGCCTACCGCGCCGACGGCTCGGTCGATCTCGACGGCTTCGCAGCGTTCGCAGCCGCGCCGCCGCCGCCGATCGTGGAGCGTGCCTTCCGGGAGCGGAGGACGGTCGTGGCGGAGGCTCGCTCGTCCGAGGTGGCCGACGACTGGTGGATCGACCGGTTCGGCATCGCGTCCGGTGTGGCCGTACCCATCGGCACCACGGAGAACCCGTCGGGCGTTCTCGCGCTCGACGACCAGCAGCCGCTCCGTTTCACGCCACGCGTGGTCGCACTGGTCGAGCTCGCTGCCGCCAACTTCGGGCTGTTGTACGAACGCGCCCAACTGTTCGACGAGCACGCGCGAGATCGGCGGTCCGCTGCCGCAGCCCAGCGACTCCTGCGTGAAGGGAGTCGTGCTCGTTCGCTGATCGAAGCAGTGGAGCTCGCCGCCCGCATCGGCTGCGATGCCATCGGGGCGGAGCACGCCGCCGCGTTCCTCGTCGACGATCGAGACCGGGTCGACGGGATCGTCACGATCGGCATCGACGAACCCTGGGGCAGCGAGGTGCGACGGCGTTTCGACGGCGTGCCGACGGCTGTTCTCCGGCTGGCCGACATGGTCACGGACGGACGGAGTCCGGTGGTGGTCGCCGACAGCGCCAACAGCGACCTGGTGCCCACCGAACTGGTTCGCGGCCTCCCGGTGCGGTCGTACGTGGTCATCCCCCTGATGGCGTCGCTGCAGGTACGCGGCGCGTTGGTCTTCGCCACCAGTCGGCAGGCGCGACGCTGGTCGAGGAGCGACCGCCACCTCGTCGAACAACTCCAGATCGAATGCGGACTGGTGCTCGAGAACGCGATGTTGCGTGAGTCCGATGCCGACCGGGCGGCCGAACTGACGTGGCTGGCCCTCCACGACCCGCTCACCGAACTCCCCAACCGAGCGCTCCTCGTCGACCGACTGTCGACCGCATTGCAGGCCACAGCGCGCAGCGGAGGGGGAGTGGCCGTTCTGTTCATCGATCTCTGCCAGTTCAAGCAGGTCAACGACCGACTCGGTCACCAGGCGGGCGACCTGGTTCTCGTCGAGATGGGCGCACGATTCGCCGGCGCCGTTCGTCCCGGTGACACCGTGGGCCGGTTCGCCGGAGACGAGTTCGCCGTGATCCTGCCCTCGGCGACGAGCGCGGAAGCGGCCTCGGTGGCCCGCCGGGTCTGCGATGTCACGGAGCGTCCCGTGGACGTGTCCGGCCAGGGTGTCGTCGTCGGTGCCAGCATCGGGGTGGCAATGGGTGGCCACACCGACACCGCTCGGGATCTCTTTCGTCGGGCCGACGCGGCGATGTATCGAGCGAAGCAGGCCGGTGGCCACGGCTATGCGTTCGCAGTCGATCTCGAAGTGCCGGTGCGAGATAGACATGTGACATGATTCGCGGAATGTACCGAGGTCGATGGCGCGGGCTAGGTTCCCCGCCGGGGATCAGGAGGAGATGACCGATGTCAATCGTGACCATGGGATTCGAGCGCCGGAGTCGGCGAGACGGGACGCCACCGCTGCGGTGTGCGCACCGCCTGCCGTGCCAGTCGACAGGGGACGCCGCATGAAGTCTCCCCTTCTCGCCCCACCACTTCCCTCCTCGGTCGACGCCGGGAGCGAACGGTTCGCGACGAACCGCGACGACGTCCTCGAACAGATCGAGGTGATCGACGACCTCCTCGCCCAGGCCGAGGCCGGTGGCGGCCCCGACTCGATCGCCCGCATGCGCTCCCGCGGCAAGATGCCGATCCGGGAGCGGATCGCGAACGTGCTCGACCCCGACAGCCCGTTTCTCGAGATCAGCGCCCTCGCCGGCTACGACTCCGACTACACCATCGGTGGCGGCATGGTCGTCGGCATCGGGGTCATCGCCGGACGCGAGTGCGTCATCATGGGCAACGACCCCTCCGTACTCGGTGGCGCACTGACGCCGTACGCCGGCAAGAAGTGGTCGCGAGCGATCGAGATCGCCCGCGAGAACCGGATGCCCTACATCAGCTTCGTGGAGTCGGCCGGCGCCGATCTCCGCATGGGCGGGGCCGGTGACAGCGGACCGAAGACCCAGACCACCCACTTCGCAGAGAGCGGTCGTCCGTTCTACGAGATGATCGAGCTGTCGAAGCTCGGCATCCCGTCGGTGTGCGTGGTCTTCGGGTCCTCGACGGCCGGCGGCGCCTACCAGCCCGGCCTCTCCGACTACGTGATCGTGGTCAAGGAGCAATCGAAGATCTTCCTGGCCGGCCCGCCGCTCGTGAAGATGGCGACGGGCGAAGAGAGCGACGACGAGACCCTCGGCGGCGCAGCGATGCACGCAGAGGTGTCGGGCCTCGGCGACTACTTCGCCGAGGACGAGATGGACGCACTCCGGATGTGTCGGGAGGTCGTGTCGCATCTGAACGTGCGCAAGCCCGGTCCCGAACCGTCCACCACTGTCGAGGAGCCGGTCCACGATCCCGAGGAACTCCTCGGCCTCGTCAGCCGCGACCTCCGCCAGCCGGTCGACGTCCGCGACGTGATCGCTCGCACGGTCGACGGCTCCCGGTTCGAGGAGTTCAAGTCCCGGTGGGGCCCGACGATGGTGTGCGGCTGGGCCACGATCCACGGGTACCCGGTCGGCATCCTCGGGAACAACGGGGTGATCTACCCCGACGCATCGCAGAAGGCTGCGCACTTCATCCAGTTGTGCAACCAGATCGATGTCCCGCTCGTCTTCCTCCAGAACATCACCGGCTTCATGGTCGGCAAGGACTTCGAGGCCGACGGGATCGTGAAGAAGGGGTCGCAGATGATCAATGCGGTCACCAACTCGACCGTCCCCCATCTCACGGTGATCATCGGATCGAGCTACGGCGCGGGGACCTACGGCATGTCCGGCCGGGCGTTCGGGAACCGCTTCACGTTCATCTGGCCCACGGCCAAGATCGCCGTGATGGGGCCGAAGCAGATCGCCGGCGTGATGTCGATCGTCCGCCGGACGCGAGCGGCCCGGAAGGGCCTCGAGTTCGACGAGGAAGAGGACGCTGCCATCGTGGCCATGGTCGAGGACGCGCAGGAGAAGGGCTCGCTGGCGCTCCAGGCAACCGGAGCCATCAGCGACGATGGCATCATCGATCCGCGAGACACCCGAACCGTTCTCGGGTTCTGTCTGTCCGCTGTACGCAACGCTCCCGTCGAGGGTGCCGAGAACTACGGGGTGTTCCGACTGTGACCGAGACACTCGAATCCGTGCTCGTCGCGAACCGCGGCGAGATCGCACGGCGCGTCTTCCGATCGGCACGGGCCATGGGCATGCGCACCATCGCCGTCTACGTCGACGCCGACGCCGACGCCCCGTTCGTGACCGACGCCGACGAAGCCGTCCGTCTCGAGGACGGCGGCTACCTCGACGGAGCGGCGGTCGTCGCTGCGGCGGTCGCGAGCGGTGCATCCGCAGTCCACCCTGGCTACGGCTTCCTGTCGGAGAACGCTTCGTTCGCCGCTGCCGTCGTCGATGCGGGTCTGGCGTGGGTCGGTCCGACCCCGGACGTCATCGAGTCGATGGGCGACAAGTTGGCGGCGAAGCGGATCGCAGTCGACGCCGGCGTACCGACGTTGCCGTCGTCCGACGACCCGGCCGCCGGTGACGACGTCGGCTACCCGTTGCTGGTCAAAGCCGCCGCCGGCGGCGGTGGCAAGGGGATGCGAATCGTCGAGTCGGCCGCCGAACTCGACGAGGCGGTCGCGGCCGCGAAGCGCGAGGCGAAGAACGCATTCGGTGACGATCGCGTGTTCCTCGAGCGCTATGTCGAGCGAGCCCGCCACATCGAGATCCAGATCCTGGGCGACGACCACGGCAATCTCATTCATCTCGGTGAGCGGGAATGTTCGATCCAGCGCCGCCACCAGAAGGTCATCGAGGAGTCGCCGTCGCCGGTCATCGACGACGAACTCCGCGCCGCCATGGGTTCGGCCGCGCTCTCGCTCGCGGGGGTACTCGGCTACCGCTCGGCGGGAACGGTGGAGTTCCTCTTCGACGACGACTCGCGCGAGTTCTTCTTCCTGGAGGTGAACACACGTCTCCAGGTCGAGCATCCGGTCACCGAGGAGGTGACCGGCATCGACCTCGTCCGAGCACAGTTGCGCGTCGCAGCCGGCGAGCCGCTCGACCACGACCAGGACTCGCTGACCGTCACCGGTCACGCGATCGAAGCCAGGCTCTACGCCGAAGACCCGGTGGCCGGTTTCCTCCCGGCGACCGGTCGACTCGCGGCGTACGCCGAGCCCGCCGACCCGTCAGTCCGTTGGGACAGCGGGGTGGCGGCCGGGTCCGTCGTCAGCGTCCACTTCGATCCGATGCTGGCCAAGGTCGTGGCGCACGCGCCCACCAGGACCGAGGCCGCGAGCCGGCTGGCCCTGGCGCTCGAGCGGCTGCACCTCGGGGGCGTGGTCACCAACCGTGACTTCCTCGTGGCGACGCTGCGCGACGAACAGTTCCTCGCCGCCGACACCACCACGGACTTCATCGAGCGGGTGGCGCCAGCCCGATCGATGCCGATCGAACCGGACCAGAAGCGTCGAGCCGCAGTGGCCGTCTCGCTCTGGCTCCAGGGTCGCAACCGTCGCGACGCGGTCTCGGTCAACGGTCTTCCCACCGGTTGGCGAAACTCGCCGATGCCCCCGCAGGCGGTGACCCTGCGACACGGCGACGAGGACATCGAGGTGACCTACGCCGCGAACCGTGACGGCTCGTTCACCGTCGGGGACGGATCGGCTCGGGTCCACGACTGGACCGAATCGAGCATCGACGTCGACATCGACGGCCGCCGGATGCGGAGCACGGTGACGTGCGACGGCGACGCCATCCATGTCCAGGTCGCTCGCGGCACGCTTTCCTTCGACCTCGTCCCGCGGTTCGTGCCGCCCGGCGCCGAAGACGTGGGCGGCGGGCTCAATGCGCCGATGCCCGGTGCCGTTCTCGACGTCCGATGTGAAGTCGGCGCCACGGTGGAGGCCCGCCAGGTGCTCGTGGTGCTCGAAGCGATGAAGATGGAGCATCACGTGGCTGCGCCCTTCGACGGGACCGTCACCGAGATCCGCGTCTCGGCCGGCGACCAGGTCGACAACGGGGCGCTGCTCCTGGTGATCGAACCCGAGGACGGGGGTGAGGGGTGATGGCCGACCCGATCCGCATCGCGAACTGCTCCGGTTTCTACGGCGACCGATTGTCGGCGGCGCGCGAGATGGTCGAGGGCGGCCCCATCGACGTGCTCACCGGCGACTGGCTCGCCGAGCTCACGATGCTCATCCTCCAGCGCACGCGGGCGAAGCGTCCGAACGGCGGTTATGCGCGCAGCTTCGTGACCCAGATGGAACAGGTCATGGGCACCTGTCTCGACCGAGGGATCAAGGTGGTGTCCAACGCCGGCGGGCTCGATCCCGACGGCTGCGCCGATGCCATCGCGGAGGTCGCCGACGGCCTCGGCCTCTCGCCGACGATCGCGTACGTCAACGGCGATGACATCCTCGGCCGGCTCGACGAGTTGATCGAAGCCGGCGTCGACCTCGCGCACTTCGACACCGGCGAACCGGTCGGCGACACGTCCCGCTTCATCACAGCCAACGCGTATCTCGGGTGCTGGGGGATCGTCGAGGCGCTGACCGCGGGCGCCGACATCGTCGTGACGGGGCGCACCACCGACGCCGCCGTGGTGTGTGGCCCCGCAGCGTGGCATCACGGGTGGGCCCGCGACGACTGGGACCAGCTCGCCGGCGCCGTCGTCGCCGGTCACATCATCGAGTGTGGGACCCAGGCCACCGGCGGCAACTATTCCTTCTTCACCGAGGTCGACGGCCTGACCCACACCGGGTTCCCGTGGGCCGAGATCGCCGACGACGGGTCGTGCGTGATCGGCAAGCACGACGACACCGGTGGCGAGGTCTCGGTCGGCACCGTGACGTCCCAGCTCCTCTACGAGATCGCCGCGCCGGCGTACCTCGGGCCTGATGTGACGGCACGATTCGACACGATCGAGTTGACGCAGACGGACACCGACCGCGTGCGTGTGAGCGGTACGGCCGGCGAGCCACCACCCGACACGCTCAAGGTGGCGATGAACGAGCTCGGCGGGTTCCGCAACGAGGTCGGCATCGGACTCGTGGGACTCGACATCGAAGCCAAGGCCGAGCTCGTCGAGGCTGCGTTCTGGGAGGCCCTCCCGTACACACCGGACGACTACGAGAGCGTTTCCACCCGGCTGGTGCGCACCGACAAGGTCGATCCGGAGACGAACGACGAAGCCACGGCCTCGTGGCGCCTGACGCTCAAGGATCCCGACGACCGCAAGGTCGGCCGTGCGGTGTTCAACGCGACGGTCGAACTCGGCCTCTCCACCATCCCCGGGTTCACCGGCATCGGTGGTGGCGGGCAGCAGGCTCGTCCCTACGGCGTCTACCGGCCGGCGCTGGTCCCCGCAGACCTCGTACCCCAGCACGTCGTCGTGCTCGGCGGTGCGCAGACGGTCGTCGAGTCGGTCGCTCCGGCCGCCGACGTCGTCGTCGAGCCGCGGAGCGGACCTCGTGCGACGGTGCCCGACGGACCGACGACGCGCTCGCCCCTCGGCACCGTGGTGGGCGCACGTTCTGGCGACAAGGGCGGCAACGCCAACCTCGGTGTGTTCGCTCGCACGGACCAGGCCTGGGCGTGGATGGACGACTTCCTCACCGTCGAGCGGCTGCGCGCGTTGCTTCCCGAGACCGCCGACCTCGACATCGACCGGCATCCGCTTCCTTCCATCCGTTCCCTGAACTTCGTCATCCACGGCCTGCTCGAGGAGGGTGTCGCGGCATCGTCGCGGCGAGACCCACAGGCCAAGAGCCTCGGCGAGTGGCTTCGAGCCCGCGTCGTCGACATCCCGACCTTGCTTCTCGAAGGAGCCTGAACATGGACTTCGACCTTCCCCCCGAGGACGACGAGCGCCGTCTCGCCGTCCGCGCCTGGATCGCGGATCACCCGGACGCATCGACGGCCGAACTGGCCGACGCCGGCTATGTCGTCCCGCACTGGCCAGCACCGTGGGGGCTCGAAGCCGACCCGATGCACCAGTTGATCATCGACGACGAACTCGACCGTGCGGGCATCCACCGCCCGGCCGGTATCGGTATCGGATGGGCCGCACCGACGATCCTCGGTGCCGGCACCGAAGCGCAGCAGAAGGAGTACCTCCCGGGGATCCTCAGCGGCGACGACCAGTGGTGCCAGCTCTTCAGCGAGCCCGACGCCGGGTCCGATCTCGCGTCCCTGCGCACGACGGCGGTGCGCGATGGCGACACCTACGTCATCAACGGATCCAAGATCTGGTCGAGCGGCGGCCACAACAGCCGCTACGGCATCCTGATCGCCCGGACCGACCCCGACGCGCCGAAGCATCGCGGGATCAGCTACTTCATCTGCCCGATGGACCTGCCGGGTCTGACGATGAACCCGATCATCGACATGACGACGGCGCACTCGTTCAACGAGGTGTTCTTCGACGACGTCCGTCTCCCCGCGGAGAACCTCCTGGGCCAGGAGAACGACGGGTGGCGCCTCACCAAGGTCACGCTGTCGAACGAGCGCGTGATGCTGTCGTCAGCCGGGTCGTTGTGGGGCGCAGGGCCGTCGGCCGCCGACCTCATCGATCTGGTCCGCCGCAACGGTGGGGAGGCCGATCCGCTCCTGCGTCAACGTCTGGCTGCGCTCCATTGCGAGGCCGAGGTGCTGCGTCTCAATCGTCTCCGGACCCTCTCCGCTCGGCTCAAGGGAGCGACCCCCGGGCCGGAAGCATCGATCCAGAAGGCGATGGCCGACGAACACGGGCAGCACGTGATGGAGTTGGCGAAGACCCTCGCCGGCGCCGACGGCATGCTCGAGGGATCCGGTCCACCCGGTCCGATCCCGGAGGACGCCCGCACCGGTGCGACCGAGATCAACCACCGGAGCGATCAGTTCCCCGACGTGCACCCGATCTGGCACTACGGGTTCACGTTCTCACCGGCACTGACGGTGGGTGGCGGCACGTTCGCCATCCAGCGCAACATCATCGGCGAACTCGTCCTCGGACTGCCTCGCGAACCGAGGGTCGACCGATGACGGACCTCGCAACCATCGCGGCGGACCTCCGAGCCGAACAAGAAGCGCTCGACGCCGTCGTCGCCGACCTCGACGAGGCCCAGTGGCAGACGGATACCGCCAGCCCTGGCTGGTCGGTCGCAGACCAGATCGGCCACCTCACGT
>JAPKDO010000373.1 GCA_028822535.1 Acidimicrobiales bacterium | reverse complement strand
TCCGGAACACGCCGAACGGAACCCTGGAGCGGACGACGGCCGCGACGGCTGGCGGTGATGGTGGCGGAGAGAACGGTGGAGATGGTGAGGGCTACAACGCCCTCGCTCAACACGCCGGTGGCGGCACCCAGACCGAACAGGGATTCTCCGGCACGCTCGACCCGAGCGACGACCCGGAGGTCGCCCAGCAAGGCGAGGGTGCGATGAACGGCGGGAACAACCACGTGCTCGCGCTCTCCGGCGGCGGTGCCGGCGGCGGCTGGTACCCGGGCGGCGCCAGCCTCAGTGGGTCCAGCGGTGGTGGCGGGTCGAGCCACCCGATCGCCGACACGACCGCCGGCGTGCAGTCGGGCGACGGGGTGCTCCACATCACCGGCGAGTCCACGCCGGCCGCCCCGGACGAACCGGCCGATGACGTCGCTCCCGCAGCCGTCGAAGCGCCGTTGCCCGAAACCCCGACGGCCACCCCGACCGTCGACTCCCCCAACTTCACCGGATGAGAGGAAACACCATGCACCGAACAGCACGAACGATCCGTCGCACCCTGGCCGTGCTCGCCCTCGTGGGCGTCGTCACCGCCTGCGGGGACGACGACGACACGGCGGCACCCACGTCGGAGACGACCGCAGCAGACGACACGGTCGACGACGCTGTCGACGACAGCTCGACGCTCGAGGTGACCGCCGTCGACTACGGCTACGAGGGCCTCCCGGCAAGCGTCGAGGCTGGTACGCGGCTCTCGGTCCGCAACTCGTCACCCAACGAGATCCACGAGTTGGTCGCCTTCCGGATCCCCGACGACGAGGCCCGCTCGATCGACGAACTGGTCGCGTTGCCGCCGGACGAACTGCTCGGCCTGGTCGGCCCCGAGCCGACGATGGTGCTGCTCGCGCCGCCCGGAGGCGACCAGATCGCGGCGGTCGGTGACGGCACCGTGAGCGAACCCGGTCGCTACGGCATCATCTGCGTCATCCCGACCGGTGCCGACCCGGTCGAGTACCTCGAGGCGTCGGCGGCATCCGAGGGTGGCCCGCCCGAGGTCGACGGCGGACCGCCTCACATCACGCAGGGGATGTTCGCCGAGTTCGTCGTCGAGTAGGCGTGCCGACGGGGCACCCGGCTGCAAGCATGCAACCGATGTATCCCGATCTCTTCTGGCTGCTGCAGCGGTTCGACGGACCGAGGGTCGACGACCCCGCCCGTCGGACCGCTGACGCGCTCGCTGCGCTGACCCTCGACGACCGGGTCCATCCCGGCCAGTCCGTCGCCGTCGGCGTCGGGAGTCGCGGCATCGCCGACCTGTCGGCCGTCGTCCGAGCGACGATCGACCATCTGAAGTCGCTCGGCCTCGAGCCGTTCATCGTCCCGGCGATGGGAAGCCACGGTGGCGGCGACGTCCCCGGCCAGACCGCGGTGCTCGACGGCTATGGGGTGACCGAGTCCGCCATGGGTTGTCCGGTCCGAGCGCAGATGGAGACCATCGAACTCGGAACCACCGCGCTCGACTTTCCCATCCACTTCGATCGACTCGCCGCCGGCGCCGACCACGTCGTCATCATCAACCGCATCAAGCCGCACACGATGTTCACCGGCGACGTCGAGAGCGGCCTGGCCAAGATGCTCCTCATCGGACTCGGCAAGCAGCCGGGCGCCGAGACCTACCACCGGGCGATCCTCGATCATCAGTGGACGAAGATCGTGTCGACGGTGACGCCCGCGATCCTGTCGAAGGTGAGCGTTCTCGCCGGCGTCGCGATCGTCGAGAACGCATACGACGAGACGGCGCGCATCGACGCCGTCAGCGGCGATCACATCGTCACCGACGAACCGGCGTTGCTGACGCAGGCCAAGGAACTGATGCCCCGTCTGCCCTTCGCCGACGTCGACATCCTCCTCGTCGACGAGATCGGCAAGGACATCAGCGGCGGCGGCTTCGACCCCAACGTCGTGGGGCGCAAGGACTCACTCCACGAGCCCGATCCCGACCAGCGCACGCGAGTCCGCGCGGTGATCGTCCGAGCGCTCACCG
This sequence comes from Acidimicrobiales bacterium, assembly GCA_028822535.1. Classification (GTDB taxonomy): domain Bacteria; phylum Actinomycetota; class Acidimicrobiia; order Acidimicrobiales; family Salinilacustritrichaceae; genus Salinilacustrithrix. The sequence goes on along the minus strand of JAPKDO010000373.1, from coordinate 1,358 downwards.
AGGCGACGCATGGCAACGCACTCGGCATCGGCTTCGCCGAACTGTGCCGAACGCGCGTCGTCGACGAGATGGACCGCGACAAGACATGGCTCAACGCCATCACCGCGAGCGACCTGCCGGCGGCGATGACGCCCATCCACTACGACACCGATCGCGAATTGTTGCGCGCGGCCGAGACCCGTACCGGTCTCCGAGGGCTACCCGATGCCCGGTTGTGTTGGATCCGCAACACGCTCGATCTCGGGGTCGTCGCCTGCTCGAGCGCGTACCTCGACGAGGCACGGGAGCGGGACGACCTCACCGTGCTGACCGGCCCCGCTCCGATGCCTTTCGACGACGACGGAAACCTGCCCGATCTCCTGCCGGATCCCTGACCGGCGACCTCGGACCTCAGGCGAGGACGTCGGGCGACGACTGCACGACCACGACCGGCGGATCGGCGATGCCGTGCTGGTCTGCGCAGAGCAGCCGATAGAAGTCGAGCACGGCCTGGGCGTCGATGATCGTCTCGACCTGACCGCTGGCGTCGAGGTTCAGGTTCGCCCCGTGGATGATGAAGGACACGTCGGTGACCTCGTCGTTGCTCGCCGGCACATGCAGCGTGTGCGTCGATCCTGCCGGCTCGTAGAGGTAGGAGCCGGCCGTGTTGGACGCTTCCGGACTCTCGAGGTAATGCCAACTCCCCGACCGGGTGAAGGCGTACACGTGGCCAGTGTGCCGGTGTGTCTGGACCGTCGCTCCGGGCGGGAACTGGTTGCGCACGACCCACACACCCATCGCGAGGTCGACCTGCAACAGCTGGAGCCGCCCGGTCTCGCCGAGGTCGACGAAGGGCAGATCCCCCTCCCCCCGGTGGATGGTGGGCGGTGCGGTGTCGATGATGCTCATGGCGTCCTCCTCGTCCTGTCGGCCCGATCGCCGACCTGTCCCCAGCAGTATGGGGCATCCACGAAGTGCGAGGCATCGATCCGCGCACATTCGGTTAGGGGTCGGACATGCGCACTCGCGAACGGGTTCGACCCCAGGCCGCGTTCGACACGCTGGTCGAGCGGTGGCGTCCCTACGCGGGACTGGTCTACTTCCACCTCCTGCTGCACGGCCTCGTGGAGCGGGGCGACGTCGATGCTTGAGCGCCTCATCACGTTCGGGCACGGCACGGCGACGGAGGAAGCGTTCGTCGAACTGCTCCACGGCACGGGCGTCGACGAGATCGTCGACATCCGTTCGTTCCCGGGCAGCCGCCACAACCCGCAGTTCGGTCGAGAGGAGATGCAACGATGGCTGCCCGAAGCAGGTGTCGGCTACCGGTGGATGCCAGAGCTCGGTGGTCGCCGGAAACCGGACCCGGACTCTCGTCA
>JAPKDO010000053.1 GCA_028822535.1 Acidimicrobiales bacterium | reverse complement strand
CGAGATCGGCCTCGGGCAGCAGCAGCGGCTCGTCGTCGACGTAGAGCTTCATCAGCTTCGCGTCGGGCACGTTGACGATCGTCTGGCCCGTCTTCGCGAATGCGAAGGCGTCTTCGGCGTGCTTGATCGGCCACGTCTCGTGGAAGCCGTTGAGGTAGGTGCCGTGGGTGTGGGCCTCGCGCCCCTCGGGCGGGTTGGCGCGCATGCCGAGGTAGCCGTTGCCGATCGAGAACAGCGTCTCGGTCAGACCGCGGTCGTGCTCGGCCGGTTCGGTCTCGACGAGGCGCCACGGCTCGACGGGGAACCGATGGCGGGGGATGGCGCTGGCGGTCGCTCGGATCTTCACCGGGCCGACTCCACGAGTGTCTCGGCGAGATCGTCGACCACCTCGTCGGCCCCGGCGGCGGCGAGCGCGTCACGATTGCCGCCCCGGTCGACGCCGAGGACGAACCCGAAGCCGCCCGCAGCGCCGGCGGCGACGCCGGACGACGCATCCTCGACCACGACCGTCTCGGCGGGATCGACGCCGAGGAGTGCGGCCCCGCGGGTGAACATCGCCGGATCGGGCTTTCCGGCCAGACCCTCGTCGACCGCGGTCACACCGTCCACGACATGGTCGAACCGGTTGCCGAGGCCGGCGGCACGCAGCACGGGCCGGGCGTTCTTGGAGGAGGACACGATCGCCTGTGCGAGCCCGAGTCCGTCGAGGTGGTCGAGCACCCGCATCGTGCCGGGGTAGGGCGTGACGCCGTCGCGTACGAGGATGGCGTTGAACACCTCGTTCTTGCGGTTGCCCATGGCGCAGATCGTGTCGTCGCCGGGCGGGTCGTCGGGCGAGCCCTCGGGCAGCGAGACGTCGCGGGCGCCGAGGAACGACCGCACGCCGTCGTACCGAGGCTTGCCGTCGACGTAGGTCAGGTAGTCCTCCGCAGTGAAGTCCCACGGCGCGAACAGTTCGGCCCACGCGTGCTCGTGCACCGCCGCGGTCGGGGTGATGACGCCGTCGAGATCGAACAGCACGGCACGGTGTCGGGACCAGTCCACGATCGTCACCCTACGGGTCTTGACGAGCGTCCTGAACGGGCGGATAGTGGAGGACAGATCGTTGGAGCAACGACGACGAGGACACCAGCGCCTTCTCCCGAACCCCGACAGCACTGCGGTGCTGTGTTCGAAGAAGCGGCCGAGTTCCACGCCGTCGTCCGTTCCACCACCGGCCCCCGCGAGGGGGCCGGTGTCGCGCTCTGCTGTCTGGAGTGTGCTCGCTTCGCTGCGCGCACTCCCACGTCCACGGAGATCCGGGACGCGCTCGACCACCCGCTCGCTGGCGCTCCGCTCGGAGGCCAGCGTGTCCAAAGCACTCACCGTCCGTCGTGACTGCCGGATCCACGTCGCGGGTCGGTACCGTCACTCGACGTGAGCAGTGAGCCGACGACCGGTGTGCAGACGTGTTACCGCCATGACGATCGGCGCGCCGGCGTGCGCTGCCAGCGGTGTGGCCGAGCCATCTGCCCGTCGTGCATGAACCAGGCCTCGGTGGGGTTCCACTGTCCGGAGTGCGTGAAACAGAGCGGGCAGCGGGTCGTCACGTCTCGCTCGCTGGCCGCGCAGGCGACGCCGTACGTGACCATGGTGCTGATCTCGCTCAACGTGGCGATCTACGTGATGAGCACGGCCGCCACCGGCGGCAGCCTTGGCGGGGCGCCAGCTCGAACGTTCGAGCTCGACTGGGCACTGATCGGCCAGGGTGTCGTCGCTGGTGGGCCATTCGGAGCTGGAGCGGTGATCGGCGTCGCCGAGGGTGAGTGGTACCGGTTGGTCACGAGCGGCTTCCTCCACGGGAGCCTGTTGCACCTCGGGTTCAACATGTTCGCCCTGTGGATCCTCGGGCGCCAGCTCGAGCCTGCGTTGGGTCGCATCAACTTCGCCGCCATCTACTTCTCGTCACTGCTCGCCGGCTCGCTCGGGGTCATGGTGCTCGACCCCAACCAACTCACCCTCGGCGCGTCGGGGGCGGTGTTCGGTCTGTTCGGTTATGCCGTGGTCGGCCAGTACGCCCGGGGTATCAACCCGATGGACACCGGCCTCGGCGGCATCATCGTGATCAACCTGATCTTCACGTTCGCCGTGCCGGGCATCAGTATCGGTGGACACCTCGGCGGCCTGATCGGCGGCGCGGCGGCCGGCGCGCTGATGGATCTGCTTCGTCCTCGGATCAATGCCCCGGTGTGGGTGGGTTCGGTCCTGGTCGTGGTGTTGGGCGCCGGGTGTTCGCTGGCGAGCATCGCCATCGGCAACGGGCTCTAGGACGAGCCTTCGGGATGCGAGCGTAGGGTTCAGCGTCGTCGGATCGTGCGCTCGATCGCAGCGGCGGTCGCCACCACCAGTTCGTCGTCGCCGATCCGCCCGAACAGTTGCAGCGACGTCGGGAGGTGATCGGGGCGTTCGATGGGGAGGACGATGGCGGGGTGGCCGCTGAGGTTGAGCGGCACGTTGGGCATCCGCGTGTCGAGGCGTAGCGGGTCGGACAGCGGGGGTGGTTCGTCGAGGATCCCGGTCATCGCGATGATCGGCGTGCGCGCGAGGGCCGCGTCGAGTTCCCCTCGCCAGGGTGCGACGAACGACCGGGCATCGCGGACGTCGTCGGCCGTGAACGTCGCCGAGCGTTCGAAGCGGGCTCGTACCGCGGGCGTGAGTTCGTCGGCGTGGTCGCGTACGAGGTCGGCGTTGACCTCGAGTGCCTCGACGAACGCGATGACGGTCGAGGCGTCGTAGGCGCGCTGCCAACCGGGGAGCGCGACCTCACGGCACGGGATCCCGACCCGTTGCAGCGCAGCGTCGATCGCGACCTCGATGTCCGGATGCGTGCCCGGTAGCCGGAACCGGCCGATGCGCGTGGCGGGCGCGTCGGCCGGGACGAAGCCGGTCTCCAGGAGTGCCATGCCGGTGGCGACCCCGGCGACGGTGGTGGCCATGGGGCCGACGACGTCGAGCGTCGGAGCGAGCGGGTGGACGCCGTCGAGCGGGATGCGGCCGTACGTGGGCTTGAGACCGACGGTGCCGCAGCACGCGGACGGCGTCCGGACCGATCCGCCGGTGTCCGTGCCCAGCGCGATGTCGGCCTGGCCCGTGGCGACCGCCACGACCGAACCCGACGACGATCCTCCTGGGATGCGATCGGGGTCGAGCGGGTTGATCGGCGTACCGGTGAACTCGTTGATGCCCGTGCCGCCGAAGGCCAGTTCGTGGAGGTTCGTCTTGCCGACGATGCGGCCGCCGTTCGCCCGGACGGCGGCCACGCAGGAGGCATCGACGGCGGCCGGCCTGGCTCGCTCCGCGACCGGGCGGGACGCGCACGTCGTCGGTAGCCCGGCCATGTCGATGAGGTCCTTCACCGCCACGGTCGGGCCGTCGCCGTCCGGGGGGTCCGTGTGGACCAGGAAGACGCTCACCGCGCCTCGACGAGGGCTTTCAGCCGCCGGAGGTTGGCCTTCCAGATGCGTCGGAGGATCCGACCGCCCACGACGCCACCGACGGGGCCGCCCATCCACCAGGGGAACACCATCTCCTCGGACCACTGGAACCGTGTGCGCCCGCGTCGGGCTCGTTTGAGCGTGAAGACCCCCTCGCCGGTGACGACGCCGATGTGGCGGACGCCCATCGCCTTGCGCGGTCGCCATTCGGTGATCTCCATGACGTCGGTCAGACCGAGCGGACCGACCTTGGTGTCGCACTCGAACCGGGTGCCGACACCGTCCCGCTGGTCGGTGAGGAACCGGATCGCCACGGCGTCGGCCATCCACTCGGTGTGGGTCGCGACATCCTCGATCGATGCCCAGACCTCCTTGGGGGTCGCATCGATCACGGTGGACACGCGGATCTTGGCCATGGCGGAACGGTACATCCGCGTTCTTGTCACCCCTCGTCCGGATACTGGGCGACATGCCGATCGTCATCGCCGCCGCCATTCTCCTCGGGTTCCTCCTGGTCGCCGCCGCCGTCGTCTGGACGGGGTCACGGCGCGCCGCACCGGCACCAGCGCCCGACATGCGTGCCGCGGTCGACCTCGTCATCGAGCTCGCCGCCGACAAGCTGGGGGACTCCGTCGCCGCGGGGACGCGAGAACTCGACGTCCGGAACCACGCCTTCACCGAGCAGGTGGCAGGCGTCCGGTCCGAACTCGAGCGGCTTGACCGGGTGGTGGGAGAGTTGCGCGAGACGTCGGCGCAACAGCACGGGTCGTTGGTCCAGAACCTTCGGCAGGTCACGGCGACCAACGCGACGCTCGCATCCCACACCGACGCGCTCCGCCAGGCGCTCGCCAGTCCGAAACAGCGTGGACAGTGGGGCGAGCGCATGGCCGACGACGTGCTCGCCGCAGCCGGGATGGTCGACGGCATCAACTTCCGTCGCCAGAGCGCCATCGAGGGCGGCACCATCCCCGACTTCCGGTTCCTCCTGCCCCACGATCTCGAACTGCGGATGGACGTGAAGTTCCCGGTCGACAACTACCTGCGCGTCCTCGAAGCCGAGACCGACGCGGACTCGGACCGGTTCACGAAGGCGTTCGTTCGTGACGTGCGTGGTCGCATCAAGGAACTGTCCGGTCGGGGCTACATCGATGCCCGCGACACGGTCGACTGCATGCTCCTGTTCATCCCGAACGAGGCGGTCTACGCATTCCTCCACGACGTCGACCCCGAACTGCTCGACATCGCGCTCGGAGAGAAGGTGGTGCTGTGTTCGCCGGCGACGCTGTTCGCCGTGCTCGCTGTGGTGCGCCAGTCGGTGGACCAGTTCCGTCTCGAGCGAGTCGGCGACGAGATCCTGCGGTGTCTCGGTGGCGTGAACGACGAGTGGGGGAAGTTCACCGACTCGCTCGACAAGCTCGGCAAGCAGCTCGCCACGGTCACCAAGACCTTCGAGGACGACGTCAACGGCACGCGGCGCCGCGTCTTCGACAAGACCCTGGGCGAGGTCGATCGACTGCGTGATGCCCAGGTTCCCGAGGCGCCCGATCTCCCGTCCGCCGGTCCGGGGGAGGCGTTCGTGGCCAAGAAGGCGGCGGGTGACGTGCGACCGTTGCCGCTGTCGGGCTAGCTGTCCTCCTCAGACACCTCGAGCGCGCCGAGCACCGCACCCATCATCGCCCCGAAGCCGGCCCCGCCGAACGGAGCGGCCAACCCGGCCGCACCGATGACGGCGGGATCGGTTCCCGTGATCAGCACGCCGACGGCGAAGATGACCAGCACGCCGACGCCGCCGAGGGTTGCCCCGATCGCGGTACGGCGTGTGATCCGAGGATCGAAGAGCGTGTCGGGCTTGACGTCGATGTCTGGCATGCTTCGAACATACTTCCATCAAACAACGGAAGAAAGACGCAGTCGCTCCCGAGGAGATCGCTCGATGCTCCAGATCCAAGACCGTGGCGGGGATCTCGATTCCCGTACCAAGATCCACGACCTCGTGGTGGCCTTCTACCGGGACGTCGCGATCGACGATGTGCTCGCCCCGGTCTTCAACGAGGTCGCCGAGGTCGACTGGGCCGAACACCTGCCCACGTTGGTCGACTACTGGTGCCGTGTCCTGCTGGGGGAGCGCGGATACGAGGGATACATCCTCCACCCACACCAAGCCCTCCATGAGATGGTGCCCCTGCGGCCGGAGATGTTCGACCGGTGGATCCAACTCTTCGACGCAGCGCTGGACGAACGATGGGCCGGCCCCGTCGCGGACGAGGCGAAGCGCCACGCCGGGAAGATCGCGTCGATGTTGTCTCGTCGCATCACCGGTCGTGACTGGTCGCGTGAGGACTCGCCGAGGCTGTCGACGCCGCTGACCGACCGGTTGGGGATCGACCATCCCGTGTTGTCGGCGCCGATGGACGGTGCTGCCGGCGGTCGGCTGGCCGCGGCGGTCTCCGCTGCCGGTGGTTTCGGCTTCATCGGCGGTGGCTACCCCGATCCCGTCTGGCTACGGGACCAGTTGGACCTCGCCGGCGACGCCCGGGTCGGCGTCGGCTTCATCACGTTCGCGCTGGATCGGGCGCCGGCGGCGCTCGACGACGCGCTCGATGCCGGGGTGCCCGCCATCCAACTGTCCTTCGGTGACCCACGTCCGCATGCGGATCGCATCCACGACAGCGGCGCGCTGCTGGTCTGTGCGGTCCAGAGTGTCGACGACGTCCACCAGGCGCTCGAGGCCCGCGCCGATGTCCTCATCGCCCAGGGCCGCGACGCGGGCGGTCACGGCCGACCCGATCGCGGCACGATGGCGTTGATCCCGTCGATCGTCGACCGAGTTGCGCCGCTGCCCGTCGTCGCCGCCGGAGGCATCGCCGACGGACGCGGCCTCGCCGCAGCGCTCACACTCGGCGCGTCCGGGGTGAGCCTCGGCACCCGGTTCCTGGCGACCGAGGAGGCGGTGTCGTCTCCAGCGGAGGCGCGGGCGCTCGTGCAGAGCCGATCCGACGACACGGTGCGGTCCGACGTCATCGACCGCATTCGGGGTCCGGAATGGCCAGCCGGCTACGACGCACGGATCTTGCGAAACGACCTGGTCGACCGGTGGCACGATCGCCCCGACGAGATCGAGCACCATCGCGATGCCCTCCGTCGGGCGTACCGCTCGGCATCCGCCGACGACTTCTCGACCCGAGCCATCTGGGCCGGGGAGAGCCTCGACTTGGTGGACGACATCGAGACGGCGGGCGCGGTCGTCCGGTCGACCGTCGCTCGCGCTGTACGCGAGATCCGTTCGGTTGCGTCGCTGGTCGACAGCGTCGTCGACAGTTCGGCGGATCGTTCGTCAGCAGCGACGACGACGTAGCCGGACGCGGCACCCGGCTCGCTGCGGGTCCTCGACGACGAGGTCTTCCACCTCGAGGTCGGTGCCTTCCACCAGTCCGTCGGCGATGCCTCGATGGAGCCCACAGACCACGTCGCTGTCCTGATCCGCTGCTGCGGCGAACGGGCAGACCGCGAGCACGACGTCGCCGTCTCCCTGATCCCCCCGGACGACCTCGGGCTCGAATCCTTGCCGGTCCAGCGCGAGGGCGACGTCGGCGAGGGTGTCGTCGGTGGCCGGGACGCGGAGGCGATGACCAGCGCGGCGCCCCACCTCCACGGGCGTGTCGCCGGTGCTGACGATCTCGGTGAGGAGCAGGCTGAGCCGCTGGTATGGGCCGACCGCCCCCCAGCGGCTGTGGGAGCTCGGAGATGCGGTGTACTGGAGCCGTGGTCGCCCCGGTCGTCCCGTCGAGGCGGTCGTCTCGACCACGAGTCCTGCGTCCACGAGTTTCGCGAGGTGCTGCCGGATCGCGTTGTGATGGACGTCGGCATGGGTCGCGAGTTCGGCGACCACGACCGGGTGGTCCGCCGCGACGATGTAGCGGTGGATCGCATGGCGGGTCGGGTCGCCGAGTGCTCGCGCCTGTAGTTGCAGAGACGTCATCTACGACCAGTCGACCACACCGCAGGCGAACAGGGAACCGGCGTGGGCGCGCGGAACAGGTCGCATCGCGATCGGAGCTCGTCGAGCAGTGCTGGACGAGATCCTTGCCGCACTGGACTGACCCGCCCCGAGGGACCCGTCGCACCGGGGTCGTGGTGGAGACGGGCCACCCGTAGGCTCCAGCCCATGCCGGGCCGGTTCTACGTCACCACGCCGATCTACTACGTGAACGACGCGCCTCACATCGGGCACGCCTACACGACCGTGATCGCCGATGCGATGGCGCGGTGGCACCGGTTGTTGGGCGACGACACGTACTTCCTCACCGGCACCGACGAGCACGGGCTCAAGGTCGCGCAGTCGGCCGACGAGGCGGGCATCACGCCGCAGCAACAGGCGGACGTCAACGCGGCTCGTTTCGCCGACGCCTGGGAGTTGCTCGACATCTCCAACGACGACTTCATCCGCACGACCGAGCCCCGCCACCACGCCGCGGTGCAGGCGCTGCTGCAGCGGATCCACGACAACGGTGCGATCGAGTTGGGGACCTACGAGGGCCCCTACTGCGTGTCGTGCGAGGCGTACTACACCGAGGCCGAACTGGTGGACGGCAACTGTCCGATCCACGGCAAGCCGGTCGAGATGCTCGAGGAGGACAACTACTTCTTCAAGCTCAGCGACTACGAGCAGCGCCTCATCGACTGGATCGAGAACGATCCCGAGGTGATCCAGCCCGTCGGCAAGCGCAATGAGGTGCTGGGGTTCCTCCGCCAGGGTCTCGACGACGTGTCGATCACACGCACCAGCCTCGAGTGGGGCGTCCCCGTCCCGTGGGCCGACGGCCACGTCTTCTACGTCTGGTACGACGCGCTGATCAACTACGCGACGGCCATCGGGTTCGGGGCCGGGACCCCCGAGGGCGACGAGCAGTTCGAGACGTGGTGGCCATCCGTGCACCACATCATCGGCAAGGAGATCATCCGCTTCCACTGCGTGTACTGGCCGGCGATGTTGATGGCAGCGGGGCTCGAGCCGCCCAAGCACGTCCACGTCCACGGCTGGTTGCTGCTCGGCGGCGAGAAGCTGTCGAAGACCGTGCACGGTGCCGCCAAGCTCACCGACATCGCACCCTCGCGGCTCGTCGAGGACTTCGGCGTCGACGGCTTCCGCCATCACTTCCTCCACGACCAGCCCTTCGGTCCCGACGGTGACTTCAGCTACGAGGGCATGGTCGCCCGCTTCAACAGCGACCTCGCCAACAACCTCGGCAACCTGCTCTCGCGGGTCGCCACCGTGGTCGCGAAGAAGTGCGACGGCGTCGGTCCGGCACCCAGCGCCGACAGCCCGCTGGCTGCCGACGCGGTCGAGGCCTACCGCGACACCGCCGCGGCCTGGGAACGGTTCCAGCCGTCGGTCGCACTCGACGCCACGTGGCGACTCATCGGCAAGGCCAACGCCTACCTCGAATCCAACGAACCGTGGAAGATGGACCCCGGTCCGGAGGTCGACGTCGTCATGGGCGATGCGCTCGAGGTGTTGCGCATCGTTGCGATCCTGGCGTCACCGGCGGTGCCCGATTCGTGTCGTGAGATCTGGTCGCGAATCGGACTCCCGGGCGAACCCCAGGACGAGCGACTGCCCGACGCGGCATCGTGGGGCGGCTACCCCGGCGGTCTCGCGGTGATCAAGGGCGCGCCGCTCTTCCCCCGCCACAAGGGCTGAGCATCGTGGCCGAGGGCACGGGACTGCGCTGGACGGACGACCACTGCCACCTGCCCAACGACGACTGGGAGTCAATCCTGGCGGACGCTCGCGCCGCGGGGGTCGAACGGTTCGTCGATGTGGGTGTCGATCTCGCGACGTCACGGGCAGCGATCGCACGGGCGTCGTCGACCGCCGGGGTCTGGGCCACGGCCGGAGTGCACCCCCACGAGGCGAAGAACGGCATCCATGGTCTCGAAGAGCTCCTTGCCGACCCGGCCTGCGTCGCGGTGGGCGAATGCGGATTCGACTTCCACTACGACCACTCGCCTCGGGACGAACAACGCGACGCGTTCGCCGCACAGATCGCGCTGGCGAACGACCATGGGTTGGCGCTGGTCATCCACACCCGCGAAGCGTGGGAGGAGACCTTCGACGTCCTCGACGTCGAAGGCACGCCCGACCGCACGGTGTTCCACTGCTTCACCGGCGGCCCCGACGAGGCCACGGCATCGCTCGAGCGGGGTGCCCATCTGTCGTTCTCCGGGATCGTCTCGTTCCCGTCAGCGAAGGACGTCCAGGCTGCTGCAGCGATCTGCCCGCTCGAACGCATGCTGGTCGAGACCGACAGCCCCTACCTCGCCCCGGTCCCACATCGCGGGAAGCGGAATCGGCCGGCCTGGGTCGGCGATGTCGGGGCCGCGCTGGCGTCGGCAGCCGACGTCGAGGTCGGGCGTATCGCCTCGGCGACGTGGGAAAACGCGACGCGCGTCTACTCGCTGGATCCCTGACGGAGCGTCGTGGGCGCGCCACTGCGGTTGGTGTCGGAGGCGACGCCCCAATACGGTCGAACGACCCCACAGGGCAGCGAGCATCCGGGGAGGGGGGCCATGAACACGAACGACGGCGTACCCGACCCGTACGCGCCGCGCCGTCGTCGGCGGTTGGGGCTGTGGATCGCGTTGGCGGTCACGGCGATCGCCGTGCCATTCGTGATCGTGGACAACCTGCCCGGCGACGACGGCGAGTCGGACCCACTGAACCAGGTTCGGGTGGTGACGCCGGTCGAGGCGGTGCCGTCGGACCGCGCCGAGACCGGTCCGGCCAAGGGTGTGTCGGTGGTGACGTCGTCGACCACCTCGTCGACGCTGCCGATCACCACGACGACCACCACGACGACCCCGGCCTGACCGGCCGGACGAGGGACCACCGCGCATGACCATGGGGGCGGCCCGGATCCGGGCGCTGCTCGACGAGTTCGAACTCGCTCCGAGCCGGGCGTTGGGACAGAACTTCGTCGTCGACCCGAACACGGTTCGTCGGATCGCGTCACTCGCCGGCGTCGAGGCCGGCGACAGCGTCCTCGAGATCGGTCCTGGGCTCGGCTCGCTGACGCTCGCGCTCGCCGAGACCGGGGCGCACGTGACCGCCGTCGAGGTCGACCGACACCTCGTCCCCGTGCTGCGATCCGTCGTCCGGGAGATCACGCCGTCGGTCACCGTGGTGCACGGCGACGCGCTCGCGATCGACCTCGACGATCTCCTCGCGGGTTCGCCGTCGTGGCGACTCGCGGCCAACCTTCCCTACAACGTCGGCACCACGATCTTGATCCGGCTCCTCGAGGAGGCCCCGACGTTGACCGGAGGGGTGGTCCTCGTGCAACGAGAGGTCGCGGACCGTCTGGCGGCGCAACCGGGCGACGGCTCCTACGGGATCCCGTCGGTGAAGACCGCCTGGTGGGCATCTGCGACCGTCGTGGGAAAGGTCCCGCCGACGGTGTTCCACCCCAAGCCTCGCGTCGAGTCCGCGCTCGTCGCGCTCGAACGACGCGATGCGCCCGGCGACGAACCGCTCCGCAGGCAGGTCTTCGACCTCGTCGACCGAGCGTTCGGGCAGCGTCGCAAGATGTTGCGCAAGTCGCTCGGCGGCATCGTCGATCCGGGCCGGTTCGAGGCCGCCGGGGTCGCCTCGACGTCGCGTCCCGAGGAACTGGCGTTGGACGACTGGGTGCGCCTGGCACGATGACCGACATGAGCGTCGATCCCACCGCGGTCTTCCGCCAGATCCGAGACGACACCTTTCAGCCATCGGCGCTCGCGGTCGGCCCGTGGAATCCCGGAGCGCTGCACGGCGGACCGCCCTGCGCGCTGTTGGCCGGCGTGTTGGAGCGCACGGTCGCCGACGCCGGGCTCGGCATCGACTTCTTCCCGGCTCGGTTCACGGCCGAGTTGTCGAGTCCGGTCCCGTTGGCGGACCTCACCGTGACGGCGACGGTCCGTCGTCCAGGTCGCAAGATCTGCATCGCCGACGCGTCGATCGCCGGGCCCGACGGTGCGGTCGCGGTCTCGGCCACGCTGCTGTGCATCCGCCGACAGTCATTCGACGCCGGAGATCAGGACGATGTCGCGACCCCTCCGGGTCCCGAGACCGGGGTCCCGTTGGCATCGGCGATGATGGATGGACCAACGGCATTCCATCGCAGCGCGGTGGAGCATCGTTGCGTCTCCGGCACGAGTTTCGAGGCGCCCGGTCCGGCCACCGACTGGATCCGACTCACGGTGCCGTTGGTCGAAGGGCGTTCGACCTCGCCGCTCGAACGGGTGGTGGCCGCGGCCGACTTCGGCAACGGGGTGTCGCAGCGTTTCGCCATGGGTGACGTCCTCTTCGTGAACCCGGACCTCACCGTGTTGTTGCACCGCCTGCCCGAGGGCGAGTGGGTGTGTCTCGATGCCATCACGCGCATCGGCAGCGAGGGGGTCGGCGTGGCCGAGAGCCTCCTCTTCGACGAGCACGGCCCGATCGGACGGTCGGCTCAGACTCTCCTGGTCGAACCCCGATGAACGGGCGCCGATGAACCGGCTCGACGCTCCAGCGAAGCTCACGCGCACGCTTCGAGTCACCGGGGTACGCGCCGACGGCTATCACCTGATCGATGCCGAGATGGTGAGCCTCGACCTCTCGGACGAGTTGACGTTCGGAGACGGCCACGACCTGACCATCGACGGCCCCGAGGGTGGCGGCCTGTCGGTCGGCCCGGACAACCTGGTCGCGAAGGCATTGCGGGCGGCAGGCAAGACAGCGTCGGTCCACGTGCACAAGCGCATCCCGGCGGGTGGCGGACTGGGTGGGGGTTCCGCCGACGCTGCGGCCGTGTTGCGGTGGGCGGGCGCGATCGACGTCGACATCGCTGTCCGGCTCGGCGCCGACGTGCCGTTCTGCCTCCAGGGTGGCCGGGCGCGGGTCCGTGGCATCGGGGAGGACCTCGATCCGCTCCCGTTCGAAGAACGGTCCTTCACCGTGTCGACACCGCCCGACATCCGTTGCGACACCGCCGCCGTCTATCGGGCGTGGGACGACCTGGGCGGCCCGACCGCGGACGGCCCCAACGACCTGGAGCCGGCGGCGCTGGTCGTGGCGCCGGATCTTGCGCGCTTTCGCGACGACCTCGGTGACGCCACCGGGGAGACACCCGTCCTCGCGGGCAGCGGATCGACATGGTTCGTGCCCGGGGTTCACCCGGGACCGGGCCGGATCGTCGTCCAGACCGTGCCCCGGTACTGAAAACGCGAACAGACCGCCCGGAGCGGTGCTCGGGGCGGTCGTCCACTGGCGACCGAGTGCGGTCGCGTCAGATTGTGGGCCGGACTACTTGCCGGCGGCGCGGCGCTGGAAGCGGGTGCGCTTGAGCATCTTGCGATGCTTCTTCTTGCGCATGCGCTTCCGACGCTTCTTGACGAGAGAACCCATGAGGCGAACCAATCTATGAGGGCGTTCGGATCACAGACGAATCCGATGGGCGGGTGGAGGCGGAAGAAATTCGCCCAGCGAATTTCTTCGACTTCGCCGGAGGCGAAGCGTTCCCGGGGGAGGGTTCGAACCTCCGACATCCAGCTCCAAAGGCTGGCGTTCTGCCAATTGAACTACCCGGGAGGGTGACGGGCAGCGTATTCGATGCGGTAGACCGGACCACATGGACGATTCCCAGTCGGGCCGGCCGCTGTCGGCCATCGTGTTGGCCGCCGGACACGGGACGCGTATGCGGTCCGAACGCCCGAAGCCGCTGCACGTGCTCGTGGGCAAGCCGATGGTGGTGTGGGTCCTCGACGCGCTGGCCGACTGTTCGGTCGGTCGGGTGTCGGTGGTCGTGGGTCACGGTGCCGACGAAGTCACGAAGCGACTGGTCGAGGATGCGGGGGACCGTCCGCTCGAGTTCGTGGAACAGACGGTCCAGCGCGGCACGGGTGACGCCGCTGCGGTCGGTCTCACCGGCCTGGTCGACGACGAGTACGCAGAACCCCAGGACGTGCTGGTGCTCACGGCCGACACCCCACTGCTCCGTACCGAGACCATCGCCTCGCTGGTCGAGCACCACCGCAGCACCGACAGCGCCTGCACGGTGCTCACCGCCGACATGGACGACCCGACGGGATACGGCCGCATCGTGCGCGGACGCGACGACCGGGTCGAGCGCATCGTCGAACAGGCCGACGCCACCGACGACGAAGCGTCGATCACCGAGATCAACACCGGCATCTTCTGTTTCCGTCGTGGCCTGCTCGCCCCGGCGTTGCGTCGGATCCAACCCGACAACGCCCAGGGCGAGTACTACCTCACCGACATCGTCGAGGTGCTGGCCGACACGGGACATCGGGTCACCTCGATGGTCGCCGACGACCCGGACGAGACGCACGGCATCAACGACCGGGTCCAGCTGGCCTCGGCCGAAGCGGAGTTGCGTCGCCGCATCAACCTCGAGTGGATGCGTCAGGGCGTCACGCTCGTGGACCCGACGCGCACCCATCTCGACGCGACCGTCGTGCTCGAGCGCGATGTCACCCTGTACCCCGGGACGATGCTCCAGGGTGCGTGTCGGATCGGTGCCGGTGCCGACATCGGTCCGGACAGCCACCTCGTCGACACGGTCGTGGGCGAGGGCGCCCACGTCGTGCAGACCGCGGCGATGAAGGCGACGATCGGCAACGGGGCGACGGTCGGGCCGTGGGGAGCGCTCGGCCCGGGAGACGAAGTCGCTGCCGGAGTCACGACCGGGCCTCACTATGCTGGCGCGAACACGGCGCCGCCAGAACCGGCCAGCCCAGAACCGGCAAGTTAGGGAGCCAGCGCATGGAGCTCGTCACGAAGAAGCGGTTGCACCTCCTGTCGGGGCGCACCCATCTTCCGCTCGCCGAGGAGATCGCGGAGGTGTTGGGCGAACATCTCGGTGAGCCCAATCTCGCCGAGTTCGCCAACGGCGAGATCCACTGCAAGTTCGGCGAGAACGTGCGCGGCAGCGACGTGTTCATCATCCAGAGCCACAGCAGCATCGAGGGCATGTCCGTCAACGACTCGCTGATGGAACAGATGATCATGATCGATGCCGCTCGCCGGGCATCGGCGAAGCGGATCACGGCGGTGTGTCCGTTCTACGGCTACGCGCGCCAGGACCGGAAGGCCGAAGGCCGCGAGCCCATCACCGCGAAACTCGTCGCCGATCTGTTCAAGGCGGCAGGCGCGACCCGGCTGGTCTCGATCGATCTCCACTCCGGACAGATCCAGGGTTTCTTCGACGGCCCCGTCGACCATCTCCAGGCTCGTCCGGTGCTCATCGATGCCATGCGCCAGCTGGGCGACGACCTCGTGGTCGTGTCGCCCGACGCCGGCCGGGTGAAGGTCGCCGAGCAGTACGCCAACGAACTCCATGCCGACCTGGCGATCGTGCACAAGCGGCGGGTCAAGGGCGCCAAGAACAGCGTCGAGGCCAAGGACGTCGTGGGCGAGGTCGAGGGTCGCTGCTGTGTGTTGATCGACGACATGATCGACACCGCCGGCACCATGTGCGCGGCCGCCGAACAGCTCGTCGAGCACGGCGCCGCCGAGGTCCACGCCGCCACCACCCATGCCGTGCTGTCCGGGCCGGCCGTGGACCGGATCAAGAACTCGCCGATCGGGCGCCTCATCGCCACCAACACCTTGCCGCTGCCGTCCGAGAAGCAGTTCGACAAGCTCGAGGTGCACTCGATCGCCCCGATCCTCGCCAAGGCGATCGACGCGGTCTTCGAGGACACGTCCGTCAGCGAACTCTTCGGCGGCAAGAACCAAACGTGACCTGAGTTGGCCGCACCCGCGGCCAGTTCGTACAATCGTCCGTTCGTCCCAGCGCTCCCGTGCCCTTCACGCGCCCACTGGGTCCCACCTCGACATTTCTCTTCTCTGGAGCCCGTCATGGCCGACCTTCTCACCCTCACGGCAAACACCGACCGCGCGATCGGCTCGCGTTCGTCGCGCCGGCTCCGCAAGGAGGGCAAGGTCCCGGCCGTCGTGTACGGCGCCGGCGACCCGCCCACGCCGATCTCCGTCGAATGGAGCGACCTGCGTGCCGCACTGACCACCCCGGCCGGCATGAACGCCCTGATCACGCTCGAGTTCAACGACGACGAGCGTCTGACGATCGTCAAGGACATGCAGCGCGACCCGGTCCGTCGTGACGTCACGCACGTCGACTTCATCATCATCGATCGCAACGTCGCCCTGCAGGTCGAGGTCCCGATCGTCCTCGAGAACACCGACGGAGATCATCTCAAGGAGCTCGTGATCGACCAGCAGATGTTCGCACTGCCGATCTCGGCGCTGCCGGGCTCGATCCCGAACGAGTTGGTCGTGGACTGCACCGACCTCACCCTCGACGACCCCATCCGGGCCGAGAGCGTCACGCTCCCCTCCGGTGTCGAGCTCGACGTCGATCCCGAAGAAGCGATCGTCACGGCTTCCGTGCCCGTCGTCGAGATCCCCGAGCCGGTCGAGGGCGAAGAGGGCGAAGATGGCGAAGGCGGAGAGGGCGAAGCTGCCGCAGGCGGCGACGACGCCGAGGCCAGCGACGAGGACTCCGGCGACGGCGAGGGCGACGACAGCTGAGTCTGTTCGACGCCGCTGCCGAGCGGCGGGGAACGCCAGCCGACCTGCTCGTGGTCGGGCTCGGGAATCCGGGCCTCGACTACGCACGCACACGTCACAACGCCGGCGCGGACTGCGTTGCGGTCCTCGCTGACCGCCATGGCGAACGGCTGATGCTGTCGAAGAAGGAGCGAGCCGAGGTCGCAGAGCTCCGCCCCGAACCGACGCGCAAGCGCATGGTCGTCGCCTTCCCGACCACGTACTACAACGAGGCCGGAGCGGCCACGGCCGCGCTCGTGAAGCGCCACGGCATCGACGACCCGGCGAAGGTGGTCGTGGTCCACGACGAACTCGACCTCCCCGTCGGCCGTCTCAAGGTCAAGGCCGGAGGCGGCCTCGCCGGGAACAATGGCCTCAAGTCGATGAAGGGACACCTCGGCACCGACGCCTTCCTGCGCGTGCGGATCGGCGTCGGCAAACCGCCGGGAAGCCAGCAGGGTCGAGATCACGTGCTGCGCAAGCCGGGCAAACGCGACCGCGAAGATCTCGACATCGCCATCGCCGAGGCTGCTGACGCCGTCGAGATGATCCTCGCCGACGGCGTCGCCCGCGCCATGGAGCGCTACAACCGCGCCCCCTCCTGACCGTTCTGGTCGCGCG
>JAPKDO010000052.1 GCA_028822535.1 Acidimicrobiales bacterium | reverse complement strand
AACACCCTCACTAACACTGGCGCTGCCACCTGCACCGCGTGCGCTGCTGGCACCTTCTCCCTTCTCCCCACCACCGCCTGCGCCACTTGCGCTGCCGGCTCAATCACCGACACCGGCGTCGAGACGACGGACGGGGTCCACGATGTGGACATCCTCGTCCTCGCGACGGGCTTCGACGCCGTCACCGGTGGCCTCACCAACATCGACATACGCGGCATCGACGGGCACAGTCTCGAGGAGCACTGGCGCGACGGCGTCCGCACGCACCTCGGCGTCACCAGCGCCGGGTTCCCGAACCTGTTGTTCCTCTACGGCCCCCAGAGCCCGTCGGGCTTCTGCAACGGCCCGACCTGCGCCGAGGTGCAGGGCGACTGGGTGGTCGACCTCATCAGGCATCTCCACGATGGCGGCATCACTCGGATCGAGGCTCGTCCCGACGCCGAACAGGAATGGCGCGACCAGGTCCTGGCGATCGCCGAGATGACGCTCTTCCCCGAAGCCGATTCCTGGTACATGGGCGCCAACATCCCCGGCAAACGACGCGAGATGCTGAACTGGCCAGGCGGCCTCCAGCTCTATCGTCTCGCCTGCCAGGCGGCCGCGGACGACGGATACAGCGGGTTCGTCCTCGACTCCTGAGGGCGTTCGTCAATCGGCGATGAGCGCGCCGGCACAGAACCGTCGCGCGAACTCGCGTTCCTTCACTGCAGACCTCGATCGCGGCCCGTTCACCGACAACAGCGACAGGATGAACCGCAACACGAACTCGGACGCATCCTCGGCCTCGATGCCGGGCCGCAACTGACCCTCCTGGCGTGCAGTCTCGAAGATGGGCCGCAGGAAGTCGGTCGTGATCTCGAAGAGCGCCGTCGATGCCCCGGCGATGGCGCTGGTCTGGCCGGCGACGTCGGGAGCGAACAGTATCGCGAGCTGGTCGTTCTTCTTGACGGTCGCAACCGTGTACACCACGCCTTCGACGATCGAGCCGGACAGGTCGGTCTCGCGCTGCAACCGACGTTGGAGCGACTCGAGGAAGAGCCTCGCCTCTCGCAACACGACCCCGAGCACGATCTCGTCGCGGCCGCCGTCGAAGTAGCGATAGACTGTGGCACGCGAGACCCCGGCCTCACTCGCGATGTCCTCGAGCGTGGTCTTCGCCGCTCCGAATCGGGTGAAGCAACGCTCGGCGGCGTCGATGAGCCGATCGCGCGCGCCATCGACCGACGCTGGCGCATCGCTGCGCCACGATTCCCTGGTCATTCGGGCCATGCGGACACTCTAGGCCCGGCACAGCTCCTGACTGTGAGACATCGAGTAACTTGCGTGTCATGTCGAGCTTCGAAGAACGATACGACCAACGCATTGCCGACGCCATGTTGTCGGCAACCGACGCTGCCGGGGGCCTCCCCGGGTACCTCGGGATCGAGCACGTGCGGTTCGAACCGGGACGGCTCTTCTGCACCGCCACGATCGACCCGTCGATCCTGACACCGTTCGGTAACGCCCACGGCGGAGCGACGGCCGCCATCGTCGATCACGTCACCGGGGTCGTGGTCTACCCGCTGATGGAGAAGGGCCAATGGGCCGCCACCACGGAGATCAAGGTCAACTACCTCGCTCCCCTCAAGGCGGAGACGGTCGATGCCGAGGCATCGGTCGTCGCCATGACCCGACGTTCCGCGGTCGTGCGCTGCGAGCTGTACCGCCAGGACGACCGCCGAGTC
The DNA here is from genome assembly GCA_028822535.1 of Acidimicrobiales bacterium. GTDB lineage: Bacteria > Actinomycetota > Acidimicrobiia > Acidimicrobiales > Salinilacustritrichaceae > Salinilacustrithrix. Next base: position 14,988 of record JAPKDO010000052.1, on the reverse strand, counting down.
CTGGCCGCAGCCCAGGCGACGCTCACCATCGTCGATCCTCGCTGAGTCTCCTCTACCGACCGACATGGGTCAGCCCAGTTGGTCCGAGACCTTGGTGAGGAAGCACTTCCCGCCGTACTTCTCCTTCTGGTCGCTGGTGAAGTAGCCGGTCGCCGGCGTACGCGTCGCCTCCTTCTTGGCCGAGTCCCACTTCCACTGGCCGATCCAGACGACCTCGGAACCGGTCTTGCAGTTCGGGGCCATCGAGATGATCGGCGGTGTGATGCCGGTCTCGAAGTTCTCGACCTTCGCGATCCAGTCCAGGACGCCTTCCGTGGTGATGTTCGCGCCCTGCGCCTCGATCGCAGCGACGATGAGTTGGGCACCGGACCAGTAACCGATCGTCGCTGGCGAGTCGTAATGGGAGAACGAGGCGATCTCGGGGTGGTATCGCTTGATCGAATTGACGTACTCGTCGTGGGCAGCGGTCTTCTGGCGGGGCGAACCGTCGGGCTGGTCGCCCTGCGATCCACCCCAGATGCCGTCGACCCAGGGTCCGACCTGGGTCGCGAGCCCGCCCACGCTGGTCGGCCAGTTACCCCAGCCGACCGGCGGTCGGTACTGCTGGCGTTGCGCGGCCGACGCGCACAGGATCCAGCCCAGCCCCTGGAAGTCCCAGTAGTCGATCTCGAGGTCCTTCATCTTCAAGACGAGGTTCGTGCAGTCTCCATCGGTCAGGTTGAACGGGTCGGTGGAGACCACCTCGGCCCCGGCGTCCTCCCACGCCGCCTTCAGGAACGGCACGTACGGCCCGACGTCGAGGATCTGGGTGTCGTACATCATCCCGACCTTCATGCCCTGCTTGAAGACGCCCTGCTCCTTGAGGCCTCGGATGACCTCCTGGGTCCAGATGAGGGCGTTCCCGACGATGGGGTAGATGGTCGGATACTTGGACGAGAACGACTTGGGGGTGACGCCGAAGACGATGGTCGGGATGCGGTTGCGCGTGGCGTAGTCGGCGACCGGATCGCCGAAGGCGAGGAAGATTGCAGCGACTTTGTCCTGTTCCCAGAGACGTCGCGTGTTCGCGAGCGTCTGCGAGGAGTCGAACCGGTCGTCGTAGCTGATGAGGCGGAGCTTGCGACCGTTGATACCGCCTCGCGAGTTGACCAACTGGAAGTACGAGTCGATCGCGCCGAACACCTCCTCGCCGAGGAACCCGGTGACACCGGACAGCGGACCGGTGCCCCCGATGAGGATCTCGTCGTCGGTCACGCCCTGCGACAACGGTCCGGTCGCCGCGGCTTGTCCGGCCTCCGCAGCGTCGCCACCGGAATCTGCGCTCTCCCCACCCCCGCCGCTGTCGCCACCGGCCGATGGGCTGCTGGCGGCACCGGCGTCTCCCGAACTGTCGACGACGGCTGCCCCGCCCCCGTCGGGCGTCGTTCCCAGCGACGAGTCGTCGATGGCCGGCACTCCTCCGTCGCTGGTGACGGCGCCCCCGTTCGACACGCTCTGGCCGGCAGCGACGGTCCCGTCAGGCACACGTGTCCCGCAGGCGGCGACGATCAACGCGAACATGGCGCCTGCGGCGACGAGTCGGATGGTCGAACGATGACGCATTGAATTCCTCCGTGAGCGGCCTGGCTCAGGCCGCGTTGTTGGCGAGATAGGTGTCGATCAACTCTGGTGAGTCGCGAAGGGTCGCTGCATCGCCCTCGAGGGCGATCTCGCCCTTGTCGAGGACATAGGCCCGATCGGCGATGCCCAGCGCGACGCGTACGTATTGCTCGACGATGACGAGGGTCATGCCTTGGTCCCGGATCGATCCCAGGAACTCATAGAGCTGGTCCACGATCACCGGGGCGAGTCCGAGGGACGGTTCGTCGATCATCAAGACCTTCGGCTCGGCCATGAGGCCTCGGGCCACGGCAAGCATCTGCTGCTCGCCGCCCGACAGCGAACCGGAGCGCTGCGCCATCCGTTCCCGTAGCCTCGGGAACGGCGCCGTCACCCGATCGAGGTCCTCGCGCAGGGCTCGGGACGACTTCCGCCGGGCGTAGGCACCCATGAGCAGGTTCTCCCGCACCGAGAGGTCGGCGAACATGCCGCGACCCTCGGGCACGAGAACGATTCCGCGCGAGACCCGCTCGTCGGCCCCGGCCCTGGTGATGTCGACGTCTCCGTCGGACATCCGCCCCTCGGCCGCCGGGAGGAGGCCGGCGAGGGCCTTCATCGTCGTGGTCTTGCCCGCCCCGTTCCGGCCCAGGATCGCGAGGACCTCGCCGTCTCGGATCTCGAACGACAGGTCGCGAACCGCGCGCACCGGGCCGTAGTCCACGGCGAGACCCTCGACGGCGATCATCCTGTCGCTCCTGTTCCCAAGTAGGCCTCGGCGACCACGGGGTCAGCGAGCACCTCGGCGGTCGGCCCGGCGGCGATGACGCGACCGAACTCGATGACGGTGCACTCGGTGGTGAGCGCCCGAACGAAGGTCATGTCGTGCTCGACGAGGAAGACGGTGATCCCGAACGCCTCATGCGCGCGGGAGATGACCGCAGCGAGTGTCGAGGTCTCGGCCGGAGACATGCCCGCCGACGGCTCGTCGAGGAGGAGCAGGTCCGGACTACAGGCGAGGGCTCGGGCGATCTCCAGACGCCGACGATCGCCGTAGGGCAGGTCGGATGTCGGTCGCCGGGCCTGGTCATCGAGACCCACGAACTCGAGCGCATGCATCCCGAGCTCGCGCAGACGTCGATCCTGACTGATCGATCGGGGTCGCTGCACGACGGCGGAGAGCAGCCCCGCCTTGCGGAATCTGCCGAAGCCGAGGGTCACGTTGTCCAGCACACTCAGCGACGGCACGAGGCTGAGGTTCTGGAACGTACGGGCCATCCCCCGTCGGGCGCGGGCTTGACGTTTGGCGTCGGTGATGTCGGCACCATCGAGGTACACGTGACCCGACGTCGGAGTCTGCGCTCCGGTGATGACGTTGAAGAGCGTCGTCTTTCCCGCCCCGTTCGGTCCGATGAGGCCGGAGATGTTGCCGCGCGGCACGTCGAGCGAGATGGAGTCGTTGGCGACGAGACCACCGAACACCACGCTGATCTCGTCGACGCGCAGGTGCGGGGCCTCCGACCCGGCGGTCTTCTCGAGCACGATCGTGTCGTCCGCGACCGGCGTCATGACCCGTTCTCGGAGGCGGTGACGGCCCCGCCATGCAGCGCATCGAGGCGGTGCCGGACGTCGTCCAGCTCGTCGAGGACACTCTGGAGCGCCTCACGGTCGCGGATGTGCTCGAAGCTCACCAGCAGCGTCACGCCGACAGCGATCAGCGCAGAGCCGCCGAATCCGCCGGAGCTGATGTAGGGCATCTGCTTGCCCGGGTCGAGCGTGCCCGAGACGCCGAACCAGGCGACCAGGATCCCCAGCATCCCCAGGCCGATCATCGCTCCTCCGACGGCTTGGCGCCAGTCGAGCGCGTTGAGCGATCCGACGGTCGTGCGCTCCGGGAGTCGACGGCTGCGTTCGCTCGGCTCGGTGTGTTCGCCCGGGGCGGACGATGCGAGCGGGTGCTCGTCGAGATCCTCACCTTCGGCTCGAAGTGGGCGGGTACGGGTGGTCGTCATGAGAGTCAACTCCTGTCGGTCGAGAACGTCAGTCGGCGTGACTTGACGAGGAATGGGATGCTGAGCGCGAGCAGCGAGAACGGCGCCAACCAGGTGCCGTCGATGCCCCACCCGGCGATGCTCGAGGTTTCGAGGAACGCGTCCGCTGCCGGCTGCGGCGCACTGGAGCCAGCCTCGGGAACCTCGGGGAGCGCTTGTTCGACACCGCCGGTGTCGAGGCTGCCGCCGCCGTCGCCCCCTAGGTCGCCCGTGGACGCTCCGGTGCCGACCGGCGCCGGAGTGGTGGTGGAACCGCCGCCGTCGGCCACCGGTCCGGCACTGAAGGGTTCGTCGACGAACGCGGTCATCGACACGGTGACGTTGCCGAACGTGAGCGTGACGTCGGAGCCCGAGGTGATGTTGCGATAGCGGACCTCGAGACAACCGAAGCGTCGCTCGAGCGAGGTCCCGTCGTCGCTGATCACTGCGACGGGCTCGGGATTGGGGGTGATCGTGACGGTTCCGAAATCCGCTGGGCCGGCCTCGCCCCCCAGATTTCCGAGCAGGTCGTTGAGGACCCCACCGAGATCGCCGACCGGCGTGTCGTCACCAGCGAGGGTGATCGCGTCGGTGCCGATCTCGATCTCCTGTCCTCCCGATCGGACGCCGCTGATGTTGCACTCGAATGCTTCGCCCAGGGTCTCGGCCGTCGCGCCGAGCGCTCCGGAGAAACTGGCTTGGACCGATTCGATCGACAACTGGCCGGCGATGTCGATGTCGCTGGCACCCGCGCTCGAGACGGCGGTGATGCGTCCGTCGATGATCCGGGACTCCGAGGTGGCGACGACCGCTCCTGCTTCGACCGGTGCGAGGGGAGACGACGCTCCTGGCGTGATTCCGCTCGCACTCGCGTCGGATCGCGACACCAGACTGGCCGGGTCCGTCCCGTCGCCCGAAGCCGTGGTCCGTGCGCTGGCGGCGCCGACCCGGAATCCGAAGAAGTCCTGCGCTCCACCGCCGCACTCGGCCGTCCGCGGCTCGTCGGGGTACTGGCTCGTACACCCGAGTTGTGGCGGATCCGGCAGCGGCTGATCGGCGACGGCGTCAGCGATCGGGCCGGCCGGCACGAGCGACGGATCGACCGGGAGCGGCTCGAGCCCGATCAGCGAGGGCGACCCCACGATCAGACCGGGTGCGAGACGAACGACGGTCGACAACACGCCAGACGTGCCGCCCAGGAGTCCGAACGCGTCGAACAGCGGCACGAACAGGGGCGCGGCCGTGGACTGGATCCGAGGTTGGCTGTTCACGCCGACCTGCGCGTACGCGACGCCGACCAGGACGTCGAGCGGCAGCGCTGCCGGAGCGGAGACCTCGATGAGCAGTCCCGTACCAGCGGCGTTGGCGCTGAAGCTGTCGGGGGCTTCGGCGGTCTGTGCGTGCGCCGGCGTCGGGAACAGGCTGGCGACGATCAATGGCATCACGAACACGAGGCGGCGCCAGCGCGACGGTCGAGATGAAGGCATGTTCATACGACGACTTCTCTCTCCGGTCGTGGGTGGTCGGCAGGGTCGGCGACCACGGTCTGGTCCACCGGTTCGGTGACCACGGTCTGATCGGGCGGGCCGGTGGGATCAGGCGTCGTGCCGTTGCTCGTGGCGCGGTGCGCCCGCCACCGGGAGACGGTGACGTCGAATCTTCCGAACGAAGACCGCGCGCCGTCCCTGGCGGGGAGTGGACGTGAAGCGAACAACGAGGCGATCCCGTCGGGGCGGAGCGCCAGCAACAACAACACCGCGACACCTGCGATCAGGTCGGGGACGGCCGACGCCGACGACGACTGCCCCTGGATGAGCTGCGGGACGACGCCGAACAGCAACCCCGCGACCAGCGGGCCGCCCAGCGACTGGACGCCGCCGACGACGGCGTAGATCAGGAGTGCGATCGACAGCACGAGCGAGAAGTCGAACGGCTGGAACCCGGTCAACAACACGCCGTAGAAGCCGCCACCGAGCGCAGCGATGAACGATGCGAACAGGAATGCAGCCATCCTCGTCCGGGCCGGATCGGCCCCGAAGTGCGCGACGGTCGTCGGCGCGTCCCGAGCCGAGATGAGCAACGGACCGAATGTGGATCTTCGGATGTTCCAGACCGCGACATACAGGATCATCGTCACCGGCAGCATGAAGTAGTACAGGTTCGAGTCCGGGAAGATGTCGACGCCGAACAACGTGCCCCGGGGAAGCGACTTCGGGAACTCGGTCCGCCGGAACAGCCATTCGGATGCGGCGCCGGCGAAGACCAGTGACGCGATGGCGAACTGGAGGCCACTGAGGCGCAGGGCGGGCAGGCCCGCGACCGCGCCCATGAGGACGCCGGCGAGCCCTGCCCCGAGCAGGGCCAACTCGAGGGGCCACCCGTGGTTCCCGACCAGCATCGCGGTGGTGAATGCACCGATCCCCGCGTAGGCCCCGTGCATGAGGCTCACCTGACCACCCCAGCCGACGAGGAGGACGAGGCTCAACGCCTGGATCGTGAAGTACAGGCCGCGGGCGCCGACGAACCCCCAGTAGTCGTTGCCGGCCGGGACGACGAGGATCATCACGATCCCCACGACCGCGATCGGCCAACGCACCGTCTCGAACACCCGACGAAGCCCTGCGGTGGCCGGGGCCAGTCGATCGAGCAGTGTTGACGACTTCGCCGCCGGCGACGCTTCCGTCTGCAACTCACCCGGCCAGGTCCGCCGGAGCACGAGGAGCGCCACGACGAGCCCGAGGGTGACCAGCTCCTTCGCCCCCGGTGCCGACGAGTTGAGGACCGTGAGGCTGTCGGCGACACCGATGCCGAGTGCGCCGGCGAAGGTCAAGGGAAGCGACACCAAGCCTCCCACGAGCGTCGCTGCCAACGCCTTGGCCAACAGCAGGGTGAAGGTCGCGGCCGTGATCGGCGCGAGCGGAGCGAGCAGGACACCGGCCAGGCCGGCCATCCCGGCACCCAACGCCCAGTTGAACCGGGCCACGTTGGTGAGGCTGACACCCATCAGACGAGCGGTGTCGGGGTTCCCGGCGACCGCACGGATGGCCGTGCCGAAACGGGTGGTCTTCAGGAACCAGCCGAGCAGCCCTGCAGAGATTGCGGCGAGGACGAGGATCGCGCTCTGTTGATGCGCGATCCGCACGTCGCCGACCGCGATCGAGGAATCCGGGAGCAGGAGCGGTGCGCTGGTCGGTTCGAATCCGTAGACCAACAAGACGAGCGCCGTCGTCAACTGGACGATGCCGAGGGTGGCGATCATCTTCGTCGCGCCCGAGGCATCGCGGACCGGGCGGAGGATCCGCTCGACCAGGAGTCCGTAGGCGATCGTGACGCCGATGGCGACCAACGCAGCGATGGCCACCGGCCACGCACGGGCTCCGGCGAGATCGGCGTACACGTAGGCGCCGACGGAGGCGAAGCCGGCGTGCGCGAACGACAGGAAACCCGTCGATCGGTACATCAAGGTGATGCTCACTGCGAGCAGCGCGTAGCTCCCGCCGGTGAACACTCCGACGATGATGCCGTCGATACTGATCAGGTCGAGCATGGATTCCCCCAGTGGAGTCCCGAGGCGATGGTACCCCCGGCACGTGACGGCCGTCACGTGACATATGCGACACCATACGTCGCTCGTCTCATCGGCGCAATAGGTGCATACCCATCAAAACGCGCAGTTCTCGTGCGCCTGACTCAGGGCGCGACTTTCGGGCACTGGACGACCCGGCGTGGGGGTTGCCGTCGATCGTCCAGTGCCCGACTACCGCGACCGGGGTAGGTCGCGGGGCGCCGTCACCGGGGTCGGTGGTGACGTGCGATCTGTCGAGGGCCGGGCCCGGTGGGTCTGGCGGCCTTCACTCTCTGCGGGGACTGCGGCCCCAGAGGAGCCCCAGGAGCCTCGAGACCTGCGCAGGCGTCGGCCGGACCTTGCCGAACATCAGGCTCGTGAGGCCGGGAAGTCTCGGAAGGCGGTCGCCGGCCACCGCTTTCGGCACCGCGAACTCGCGGATGCCGGCATCGCCGTGCAGACGGCCGAAGCCACTCGAGCGAACGCCACCGAAGGGGAGGGACGGGAGCAGTGCCGTGACCAGGGCGTCGTTGACGCTCACCGCACCGGTGGAGAACTGGCGGACGACATCTTCGACCCGGGCGCGATCGCGGCCGAACACGCTGCCTGCGAGTCCGTACTCGCAGTCGTTCGCGACCCGGACCGACTCCTCGACGTCGGCGACCGGGATGATCGAGAGGACCGGCCCGAAGGTCTCGTCGCGAGCCAGCGCCATGGTCGGGCGGACGTTGTCGACGATCGTCGGCTCGAAGAAGCTCTGGCCGAGATCGTCGCGGCGACGGCCGCCGAGGACCACCGCGGCACCTTCGCTGACGGCGTCCTCGATCCGACGCTCGATGACGTCGATCTGGGCAGGCTGGGTGATCGCACCGACGTCGCTGTTGCGCTCGGGACCGACCACGAGTTGTGACCCCGCCCGAACCGCCGCCTCACGAAATGCTGCGTGGTTCGCGGGCGTGACGAGGACGCGTTCGACGGCGATGCAGGTCTGGCCCGCGTTCGCGAAACAGCCGGCAACGGCCGTGCGGGCGGCCCGCTCGACGTCGGCGTCGTCGCACAGGATCATGGCGTCCTTGCCACCGAGTTCCATGACCGTCGGGGTCAGGTGTTCGGCAGCGGTGGCGAGGATCCGCTTCGCCGTGGCCGGGCTCCCGGTGAACGCGATCTTGTCGACCGCGCTCGCCGAGAGTGCCGCCCCGGTGGCGCCGTCGCCGGTCACCACTTCGACCAGCGGGATCCCGGCCTCGTTGATGATCTCGCCGAGCAGCAGCCCGGTGAGGGGCGTGAGCTCGGACGGCTTGAGTACTGCGGTGTTCCCTGCGGCGAGAGCCGACGAGAGCGCCTGTACGGGCACGAAGGCCGGGTAGTTCCACGGGCTGATGACGCCGATAACGCCGTAGGGCTCGTACCGGATCTCGGCTCGCTTGACGTAGAGCGGGAACGAGGAGACCCGCTCGTCGGCCAACACCTTCGGGGCACGACGGATCACCTGCGTGAGCAACACGCAGCACGAGAGCACCTCGGCCATCGCATCGAAGTCGGGCTTCCCCGTCTCCGCAGCGATGACCTCGGCCAACTCCTTCGAGCGTCGGGCGATTCCCGCCCGAACTCGACGGAGATGGGTCGACCGCCCCGACAGCGTCGTCGCGCCCCACTCGACCTGGTTCGTCCGTGCGCGGGCGACGGCGGCGTCGACCGCTGCTTCGTCGTGAATCGGCACGCTCCCGACGACGGCACCGTCACGCGGATCGATGGACTCGATCGATGACTCGCGGGTCTCGGGCGGCGTGGCGAAAGCAGTCATAGGTTAGACATCGTACGAAGTTCGTCTCATGTGGGCAAGCCGCAACCCGGCGCCGCTACGAGCGCTGGAGGATGTGGACGACGCAGACGGAGCCGGCGCCGGCCATGTGACAGAGACCGGTCCGTGCACCGTCGACCTGGCGGTCGCCGGCGTCGTCGCGCAACTGGACGACCGTCTCGTGGATCTGCGCGAGCCCGGTCGGACCACCGGGATGGCCCCGGGCGGTCAGTCCGCCATCGGTGCTGAACGGGATCCGTCCGCCGAGCGTGGTCTCCCCCTCGGCGACGAGCTTGTCCCCCTCGCCGTCTCCACAGATCCCGAGCAACTCGTAGTAGACGAGCTCCTCGACCGGGAAGGCGTCGTGGACCTGGACCAGGTCGAGATCGGCCGGACCGAGCCCGGCTTGCTCGTAGGCAGCGGCCGAGGTGTCGCGCGTCATCTGCGCCGGGCCGATGACCGCACCGAGAAACACATGTCCGTCGGTGTAGGTCTCGGATCGCTGCTGCGACGCACAGACCTTGATCATGGGACCGCCCAGGCGGCGGGCGACCTCCTCGGTGGCGACGATCGCAGCAGCCGCTCCTCCGCCGGCCGCACAGGCCATCTTCGACGTGTGCGGGTAGGAGATCAACGTGGATGCCAAGACCTCTTCGACGGTGACCTCGTGGTCGGCGCGTCGCTGCGCCATCGGGTTGGTCCGTGCGTGATTCCAGTTCTTGGCGGCGATGGCCGCGTAGGTCTCCACCGTGGTGCCGACGTCGTGCATACGGCGCGTGGCCCACATCGCGAAGAACGCTGCCGGAAGCATGACGTCCTCGGCGCCCAGCCCCTTCTTCCGGCCGCCACCGATGCCCCCCACGCGGTTCAGGTCGTCGAAGCCGAGCGCCATGGCGACCTCGACACGTCCGCCTGCGACGGCGTGGACGGCCTCGCCGAACGCGCAGGAGCCGGTGGCCGACGCATTCTCGACGCGGGTGACGGGGATCCCGGTGAGCCCGAGATCCTTGGCGACCCGGACACCGATCCCGATCTGGCCACCGAGGTGGCCGTTGTACAGCGCCCCGACCTCGGGGAAGTCGAGTCCGGCGTCGTCGAGCGCGGCGATGCCGGCGTCGTACCCCATGTCGCCCGTCGGGAGCGCGTCGTTGTTGAATCGGTGCATCCCGACGCCGACGACGTAGACGTCGCGGCCCATCTGTGTACTCATCGAACGACCTCGAATCGGAAGGTGACCAGCTCGTTGCCGTCGTCGTCGACGCCGACAGGGAACAGGGTGAGGCCCATCTCGTCGCCGATCGCCCAGTCGTCCTGCGACCCGACGAGTGGTGCCTGGATGCGAACACCCTGGGGAAGATCGATCTGCCCCACTGCGTAGCCTCCGGAATCACCGAAGGAGACGTTGCCCATGCGTGGAACATGGAGGAACGTCCACGCATACAACGTGCCGGTCGGTCCGAGTTCGACGTCGGCGACGGGCGTGCGGGACACGGGACACCGCCGCCGGCGGGGCCAGAAGTAGAGACCGGACTCCGCGGCATGGGAGCCCAACAGTCGGGGACGGTCCTCGTCGCCGGTCGGCAACCGGAACAGTCCGGGATCGGTGGCGATCAACTCGCGACCTCCTCGTCGGACGACAGATCATCGAGGAAGTCGATCACTGCCGATGCGAACACGTCATTGCGGTCGCCCACGACCATGTGGCCGGCGTCCGCGATGTCGACGAAGTCGGCATGGGGGCACTGGCGACGGAAGACCTCGACGCCGTCGAGGCTCAACATGTCCGACATCCGGCCTCGCACCAAGAGCGTCGGGATCCGGAGCGCCTCGGCGGCCTCGCCGAGCGCATCGGGGTCGCGGCGCCCCTCACGGCTCTTGCCGGTGAGGAACGCGGGGTCCCAGTGCCATCGCCATCGACCGTCATCACCCAATCGCAGGTTCTTGCGGAGCCCGTCGAGGTTCTGCGGCCGCGGTCGATCCGGGCGATACGAGGCGACGGTGTCGGCCGCCTCCTCGAGCGATGCGAAACCGTCGGGGGCGGCGGACATGAACGTGACGATGCGATCGACGCCTTCGTCCTCGAGTTTCGTTGCGATGTCGACCAGCACGAGTGCCCGGAGCCCGCCGGGGTGCACTCGGCCCTCGCTCACCAGGCCGACGAGCCCGCCCATCGATGCGCCGACGACGACGGGCCGACGGCCGATGTGGTCGCGGACCACCGCCAGGTCCTCGACCATGGCCTCGGTGGAGTAGTCGCCATCAGCGGCCCAATCCGAGTCGCCATGGCCGCGGAGGTCGAGCAACCACGCCTCGTAGCCGCGAGCGGCGAGCGCTTCGGCAGCGCCACCCCAGCTGTGTCGGGTCTGGCCGCCCCCGTGGAGCAGGAGAACCGGGGGTCGGCTGCTCGGCGACCCGAGGCGTTCTGCGGCCAACGACAGGCCATCCGCGACCGGGATCCGAACGTGCATCCGTGCGATGTCACTCATCGCTGCGTCCCCACCTTCAAGTCTGCGAACGGAAGGTCCTTGTCGACCCGCGGCTCTCTGGGCAGGCCGAGTACCCGCTCGCCGATGATGTTCCGCTGGATCTGGTCGGATCCGCCGGCGATCGAGATGGCGGGACTGAACAGCGCGAGCTGTTGGAGCATCCCTCCGAGTGGGGTGTCTTCGCCCATGAGCTGTCCGTGAGCGCCGAGCGCCCCGAGTCCGACGTCCCGCAACGCCCGGACGAGCTCCGAAGCGAGCAGCTTGCCGGTCGACACCTCCGGCCCCGGACCGCGGCCGGCGGCAGCGGCGGCCTGGACGCGCAGGCTCGTGAACCGAGCGATCTCCATGAGCGAGTAGATCTTCATGACCTGGTCGCGGAGGACCTTGTCGTCGGCCCGACCGACGGCGGCCGGGAGGCCTTTGATCAGATCGCCGCCGCCGCCGAACGCCGCAGCCATGCCGGCCATCTCGCCCCCGCCGCCGCCGGGCTTGCCCGCAGGCCGCGTCAGGTCGTTCTCACCGATCATCGCGCCGCCCGCCATGGCGGACATGCCCGACGCTCCGAGGGAGTTGCGCTCATGGGCGAGGGTGGTCACGGCGACGCTCCATCCGCGGTTGACCTCGCCGATCACGTTCTCGTGCGGGACCCGGGCGTCCGAGAGGAACACCTCGTTGAAGGTCGCTCCGCCCGTCATCTCCTTGAGTGGACGGACCTCGATACCAGGCTGGTCCATGTCGATGACGAAGTACGTGATTCCTTCGTGCTTCGGGACGTCGACGTCGGTGCGAGCGATGAGGATCCCCCAGCGCGAGAACTGCGCACCGGAGGTCCAGACCTTCTGCCCGTTCACGATCCACTCGTCACCGTCGCGCACGGCGCGCGCCTGGAGTCCGGCGAGGTCGGAGCCGGCACCGGGTTCGGAGAACAGCTGGCACCAGATCTCCTTGCCACTGACCATGTCGGGCAGGAAGCGCTTGCACTGCTCTTCCGTGCCGTGATCGACGATCGAGGGGCCGGCCATCATCACGCCGATGCCACTGGGCGGGCCGGTCGCCCCGACCGCCACACGCGCCGCCTGCACACTCTTGACCTGATCGGAGGTGAGACCACGACCGAACCACTTCTCCGGCCAGGCGGGGAACCCCCACCCACTGTCGGCCAGTCGCTGCCACCAATCACCCAACGGCAGCTCGGGATCCCAGTTCTCGCGGAACCAGGCTTCGGCCTCCTCACGCACGTTGGTCGTTGTCGATGTCGCCGTAGTCACGTTGCCTCCGAAGCGTCGGTCCGATCCCCACAGTCGGCGGGGCGGGTTGAGATCGGCCGCGACAATACGACATAGGATCTCCGATGTCACATGTAGCAGGGACCGTCCCTCCTACGGAAAGGACGAGATGGCAGACATCGGATTCGACGGACAGGTCGCGATCGTGACGGGGGCCGGCCACGGGCTGGGTCGCCAGCACGCACTCCAACTCGCCGAGCGGGGCGCTCGTGTCGTGGTGAACGATCTCGGCGGAACCGTCGACGGCAGCGGCTCCGACGCCGGACCCGCCGAGCAGGTCGCGACCGAGATCAACGACGCCGGCGGCGAGGCCGTCGCCGACACCAGCTCGGTGGCGACCCAGGCCGGCGGTGAAGCGATCGTCAAGACGGCGATGGATGCCTACGGTCGCGTCGACATCGTGGTGAACAACGCGGGGATCCTGCGGGACAAGGCGTTCCACAACCTGACGCCCGACCTGCTCGACGCCGTCATCCAGGTGCACCTCTACGGCGCATTCTGGGTGACGCTTCCTGCCTGGAAGGTCATGCGCGACCAGAACTACGGACGAATCGTGAACACGACGTCGGCTTCCGGCCTGTTCGGCAACTTCGGACAGACGAACTACGGCGCCGCCAAGATGGGCCTCGTTGGGTTCACCCGGGCGCTGGCGCAGGAGGGCAAGCGGAAGAACATCCTCGCCAACGTCATCGCTCCCGCAGCGAAGACGCGTATGACCGAGGAACTCCTCGGCCCGATGGCCGACCAGCTCGATCCGTCCAGTGTCGCCCCGGTCGTCGTGTTCCTCGCGTCCGACCAATGTGACGTCTCCGGCGAGATCCTCTCGGTGGCCGGCGGGCGCGTGAGCAGGGTCGTCGTGGCCGAACCGCCCGGCTACTACTCCGACGACCTGACCCCGGAAGCCATCCGGGACAACTGGTCCACGATCGCATCGATGGACGACCTCATCACCCCGGACGAAGCCAATGCGGAGATCGCTCTCCTCCTGAACTTCGCCAACTGAACCTGCGGCGACCAGTGGTCGCTGCGACCGCCCTGCGGTTGGTGCCGTCCTCCCGACGCCACCAGCCGCAGGGCGCAGGCCCGGACGGCAAACCGATGGAATCGGCGTTCCGGCGAACGCGGGTCAGGTGGTCTCGACGTCGACGACGACCCAACCGTCGGGCGTGCGGATCATCAACACCTCGACACGCAGGCGCGTCGCCTGCGGCTCCTCGAACTGATTGCCCGTGATCTGCTGGTTCACGATGGCGAAGGTACGTGCCTCGTTCTCCGTGAAGGTGGCGAGCAGCGGCCCGACCTGGATCTCCGACGTCGCCGACGACTCGTTCTCGACCAGGGCGTCGACGAAGCCGGTCCCGCCGAGCAACGAGGTGTACCTCGAGGCGAAGCCCTGGCTCGATGCAGCCTCGATCGCCTCTCGGGTCTCGTCGAAGCTCTCGTAGTCGTAGGAGGTGAAGACGTTGATGAAGTCCTCCGAGAACGCCAGCGCTTCCTGCCGTCCGGACGCGTCGTCATCGGACCCCGCAACGAGAAACGCGACCAGACCGATCACTGCCAGCACTGCCGCCGCGCCGTACGTCGCGAGACGTCGACGGGGTAGTGTCTCGCCATGATCCGACGTATCGTCCGCTCGCCCATCACCGCCGGCATCGCTCTGGCGGGAGGCGTCACTCTGGCCGGCTTCGGGATCGCCGACGCCGTCGGCGGGAACGATTCCGGGCTCAGCGCCGACCCCGACGAGGTCAGCCTCGTCGAGGACTTCGCCGCTGCCGTCACCACCTTCGACGCCGGACGGATCGACGCCGACATCGACCGGATCCTGTCGCTCGGCACGGCCGACTTCGAGACCGAGTTCCGAAACGAGATGGGCGAGACGTTCGTCGCCGACCTCCAAGCCAGCGGATCCAGCAGCTCCGGCGAGATCGTCGCCGGACCCACCATCCAGCGGATCGATGACGGAGTCGCCGTCTTCTTCGTTGTCGTCAATCAACAGATCTCTGCTCCTGCTGCAGCGGAATCGGATGCTGGCGAGGAGTCCCCCACCACCGCAGCCGCCCCGCAGAGTCGGGTGGTTCGGGTCGGACTGCTGGTCCAGGTCGACCAGGACGAGGACCTCGTCTCCAGCGTCCAGGTGCTCTGAGTCTGGTTCACGAGCCCTCGGGCACACCATCGTTCAGGTCGGTGGCATCGCCGACCTGATCGAACGGGTCACCACCGACCT
>JAPKDO010000051.1 GCA_028822535.1 Acidimicrobiales bacterium | reverse complement strand
GCCAGAGGTCGGCGTCGTCGACGAATCCGGTCCAGGCCGTCGACGGGTCCGACCCGTCGACGATCGTCCATCCGTTGGCGTCGCCACGGACGGCGAGGCGGCCGCGGAAGCGGTAGCCGATGTCGCCCGACCGGTCGGCCAGCAACACGTTGTTGCAGGGCACGACCCATCCCTCGAACGCCCGGTCCAGTTCGTCGACCGACCTGGCGAGCATCTGGGGGAGGAGGCAGTCGTAGGTCGTGTCGGGCGCGGCCGTGGCGGTCCAGCGCATCGCGATCCCGATGCCGACCTCGGGTCCGCCGGCGACGACGGGGCCGTTGGCGGTCTCGAGGCACTCGACGCGGACGGGTTCGGCGCCGGCGACGGGGATCGTTTCATGGCGATGTGTGACGACGGGGTCGTCGCCGGAGAAGCGTTCGAGGAACAGGTCCTGATCGTCGGCCATGCCGTGCGTGATGCTCCACGCGACGTCCGCGTTGTGACCGAAGTGGGGGAAGCCGGGCACGCCGGGGAACGACAGGCCGATGACGTCGGCCACGCCACCCTCGTCGAGCGGCCAGGTCAGATGGTTCTGCCAGTACACGTTGGGCAGGTCGATCGCCCGGTGCGGGTCGCCGGCCATCAGGGGCATGCCGGTCGTGGTCCGCGAGCCGTGGATCACGAAGTTGTTGCTGGCGGCGCCGGTCGCACCCAACGTCTCGAGGTCGGCGAGCACCCGGGCGGTCTCGGCGACCGCCGAGTCGAGACCCAGCGTCGACACCTCCTCGACCATGTCGGGGTCGATGTGGACGCCGGGGACCGACGGCCACAGGCGGGCGGCCATGGTCGGACCGACGACGGAGGCCAACGCCGATCGCCACAGCTTCACCTCGGCGGTACCCATCCACAGGTGGCGGACCTTGAAGACGGCGATGCTGTGCCACGGTTCCCACGGCGCCGGGTCGGGAGCGTCGAGCAGCTCGAACTCCGGCGGCAGCGAGTCGAGACCGGCCACCGCTTCATCGACGCCGTGTGCATAGGCCTCGAACATCGCGACCGAGCGGTGCGACAGGCGGGAGAAGTCGTCCTGGGCGGCGCGGGCGATACCGAGGCGGAGGTGATAGCGGTCGGCGCCGATCGCCGACGGGCCGACGATCTCCGCGAGGCGCCCCAGCGCCTTCCGGCGGTCGAACTCCATCTGCCACAGACGGTCCTGCGCTGCGGCGAGGCCCTGGCCGCGGAACGCTCCGGCCTCGTCGTCGGCGCGCACGTGCGCGATGCCATCGGTGTCGCGGATCATCCTCGTTCCCACGGCCCCAGCATGACGCGTGGGGAGACGTGGGGGCCGATGGCACAATGACCCCATGCCGATGCGGCAGGACTGCAAGTTCTTCGAATCCCGGAGCTACCCCAACGGGGACACCGTCCGGAAGTGTGACCTCGACCTCGCCCCCGAGGCCCCATGGCGCTGCCCCGACGACTGTGCGAAGTTCACGCGTCGATCGGTCGACGTGAACTGGAAGCACGGCACGCTCGTGACGCCTGCCACGCCCGACGAACCGACGAGCCTCGCCGACGACGACGGATCGATCGCTGCCTTGCTCGACGCAGCGGAGGACATCGTCAACGCCGCCGGTCCGGGTGTCATGGCCGACGTGGAGCGCGAACGCGAACGAGCGGCGATGCCCCGCTGGAAGCGCGCCCTCAAACGACGCAAGAAGGGCGACGACGAGGGCTGATCCACGGCCGACGTCTTGGGGAAATCCAGGATCCCGCCGGTAGGATGAGCGGTCCCCGGGGCCAGGATCTGGCTCCGTTTCCGCGATGTGCCCGTGATCCGAGGTGCCCGTGATGCGAGCCATGAGGACGCCGCCCCGATGAACACCGCTTTCACGACCGAAGCAGCCGCCGCCCTTGCCGGGCCGGACTGGTTGGTTGAGCGCCGTCGGTCCGCCGCAGCGCGCTTCGCCGATGCCGAGCTCCCGTCGGCCGAGGAAGAGGTGTGGCGCTACAGCCGCATCGGCGACCTCGACCTGTCGTCCTTCGTCCCGGCACCGGAGCACGCCCCGGCAGCCGACGTCGAATCGCTCCTGGCGGTCGCCGCCGACGACGCGCTCGTCGTGGTCACCGTCGACGGTCGCGTCGCCGACCAGCGCGCTGGATCCGGCGCCGCCACTGTCGCTACGCCGGACGCCGAAGCCGATTCCGCCCTCGGCGCCGTCCTGGAGGCTGGGGATGACGCACTCGTCTCGCTCCACGACGCGTTCGCATCGCCGGTCGAGATCACCGTGCCCGAGGGCGCCGACGGCGGCGACGTGGTGGTCGTGCATCAGTTCCCGACCGAGGGCGTGGCGAGCATGCCCCGCCTCGTCATCTCCGCCGGCCAGGGCTCGACCGTCTCGGTCGTCGAGGTGTTCACGAGCCCCGATGGCGTGCGCAATCTGTCGATCCCGGTCACCGAGTTGATCGTCGGCCGCGACGCCACCCTGCGTCACGCGTCGGTCCAGGTGCTCGGCGACCTCACCTGGCAGATCGCACGCGTGGCCTCCACCGTCGGGCAGAACGGCAACCTGACATCGGGCTCTGCCGCGTTCGGTGGGGACTACGCCAGGCTGCGTGCAGACACCGTGCTCGCCGGTCGTGGCGCCCACGGCGACCTGTTCGCCGGTTACTTCGGAACCGGAAGCCAGCTGCTCGACTTCCGCACGTTCCAGGACCACGTCGCTCCGGACACCACGTCGAACCTGCTGTTCAAGGGGGCGCTTGGCGAGAAGGGTGCGTCGGTCTACACCGGTCTCATCAAGATCCGGCCCGACGCCCGCGGATCCCTGGCATTCCAGACCAACCGCAACCTCAAGCTCTCGGATGACGCCTGGGCCGAGTCGGTGCCCAACCTCGAGATCGAGAACAACGAAGTGCAGTGTTCGCATGCGTCGACGGTCGGCCCCGTCGACCCCGAGCAGCGCTTCTACCTCGAGAGTCGTGGCGTGCCCACCGGCCGCGCCGAGCGCCTGATCGTCAAGGGCGTCTTCGACGAGGTCCTCGACGCCCTCCCGCTCGGCGGTTTCGAGCCCATGGCCCGCGAGTACCTCGACGTCGACCTGGAGAAGAGCCTCCCGTGAGCACCCGCATCTGTTCCGTCAGCGACGTCGAGCCCGACTCGGCGATCCGTGTCGACATCGAGGGGCATCGCCTTGCCGTCGTCCGCTGCGGCGACGACGTGTACGTGATCGGCGACCGTTGCACGCACGCCGACATCTCGCTGTCCGAGGGCGAGGTCGACTGCTCCGAAGGCACCATCGAGTGCTGGAAGCACGGGAGTGAG
This sequence comes from Acidimicrobiales bacterium, assembly GCA_028822535.1. Taxonomy (GTDB): domain Bacteria; phylum Actinomycetota; class Acidimicrobiia; order Acidimicrobiales; family Salinilacustritrichaceae; genus Salinilacustrithrix. The sequence goes on along the minus strand of JAPKDO010000051.1, from coordinate 13,498 downwards.
TTCCGCCTCGACAATGGTGAACCCGAGACCCTGCCGGCGACCAAGCCCGTGCCCACGTACGCCGTGACGGTCGACGGCGACGACGTGTACGTGGAGTTGTCCGTGGAGAGCGAGAACGCATGAGCGAGCTGATGATCGAAGGGCTGTCGGCCACGGTCGCCGGCAAGGAGATCCTCAAGGGCGTCGACCTCACCGTCGCCAGTGGCGAGGTCCATGCGGTGATGGGTCCCAACGGCGCGGGGAAGTCGACGCTGTCGTATGTCCTCGCCGGCCACCCGGCGTTCACCGTGACCGGCGGTTCGGTCACACTCGACGGCCAGGACCTGCTCGGCCTCGCAGCATGGGAGCGCGCCCGCGCCGGATTGTTCCTGGCGATGCAATACCCGACCGAGGTCCCCGGCGTCCGACTCGACGAGATGTTGCGCGAGGCCGCCGTCGCCGCTGGCCGCGACGTCGATGCGGTGACCCAGCTCCTCCAGGACGAGGCCGGCAAGATCGGCTTCGACGCTCGTTTCCTCGAGCGTCCACTGAACGTCGACCTGTCCGGCGGCGAGAAGAAGCGCAACGAGACGGTGCAGTTGGCGACATTGCAGCCCCAGTTCGCGATCCTCGACGAGATCGACTCGGGTCTGGACATCGACGCGCTCCGTGATGTCTCACGACGGATCGAAGCGCTCACGGAGACCGGGCTCGGCGTTCTCGCGATCACGCACTACCGCCGTCTGCTCGAGGAACTGCGCCCGGACATGGTGCACGTCCTCGTCGACGGCCGGATTCAGCGCTCTGGTGGGCCTGAGCTGGCGGACGAACTCGAATCTGCCGGGTACGGCGAGTTCGGAACCTCCCAGAACTGACCGCTCGGTCAACGTCGCGGATGTCCGCACTTGTTGATTTTGCGCCTTACAGTGGGGCGACAGTCCCGCATGGGTCGGACGGCAGGATGGGAGAATCCACCTCACCAGAGGTTGGCGACCGGTGGTCAAGGACACGAACACTGACCCCGCTGGGGGGACGTCCATCGCGGATGCGATCGAACATGGCGTGGTGCACGCCGTGTTCCAGCCCGTCGTGGACCTCCTGTCCGAGCGCGCCATCGGGTGGGAAGCCTTCGCACGCGTCGGTGATTCCGAAGTGGGCTTCGACCAGTGGCTCCAGAGCGCCGATGACGCCGCGCTCGGTGCAGAGTTCCAACTCTCGGCCCTGAAGGCGATCGCCGCGCACGGCGCACCCCCCGACGACGGCATCCTCTTCGTCAACGTCGGCGCCGACCTCCTCCACGACCCGCGGTTCCTCGCGGAGTGCAGCCACCTCGGTCCTCGGCTCGCCGTCGACGTCCGTGGTCCGGAGATCACCGGACTGTCCGGCCTGGACGTGCATCTCGACGAACTCGCGTCCGCCGGCATCCACCTGTCGATCGACGACACCACGGCGGCGAGTCTGGCGATGATCGCCAGGGTCCGACCGTCGTTCGTGAAGATCGACCCGTCCGTGGTGCGCGACGTGGCGAACGATCCGGCGGCCCGCTCGATCATCCGTGCGTACCTGGCGTTCGCCGAGTCGGAAGACATCCACATCGTCGCGGAAGGCGTCGAACGGCTCGATCAGTTGGAGGTGCTGCGCGAACTCGGGATCCGATTCGCCCAGGGATACCTCTTCGGCCGGCCGTCACCGGACTGGGCTCGGCCAACGACGCGGCGGGTCCGACCCCCGCCAGTCTTCGCGGACCGCACCGACGTGCCCGACTACTTCGCCACCGCCTCCGACATGCATGCCGTCGCCGACATCGCGTGCGCCGAACTCGGCTCACGGGGTCTGTTGCCGTCGGTGTACATCGAGCGCGAGGGCACGCTGCGTTGCATCGCCCAGCTCGGGTATTGGCAGGTGTTCGACGGCATCCCGGTGGGCGATGGTGTCATGGCGAAGGCGTTCCGGAGTGGTCAGAGCCTGCTCGTACGGACGGAGGACGAGGACGGCTACATCGCCGCCGCCCCGGGCGTCGTCGCCGAGCTGGCGGTACCGCTCCAGGTCGGACGCCGGATGATCGGCGTCCTGAACGTCGAGTCCACGAACCCGCTCGACGCCGAAGTGGTCCAAGAGGTCGAACTCTTCGCGCTGGCGATGGAGCAACGCCTCCAGGAGGTGGGTGCGACGCTCGAACAGTCGGCGCTGCATCGGCTCGCGATCGCGAACATCGAACTGTCGGCATTGACCGAGGTGTCGCAGATCCAGAACGCGTGCATCCGACTCGCCTGCGAGATCTCCGGTCTCTCGTCAGCGGTGCTGGCCACCGCCGACGGATCGGGAGGCCACGTCGTGTCGGCCCTCCAGGGCCCGCTGTCGACCGAACTGCGCAACATCCCGGCGCCGGTGCTCGTCGACCTCGCCGGCGACCTGGCACGGGCTTCGAGTTGTCTCTCCAGCGGCGACAACACGGGAACGTCGACACCGGCGATGGAGAATCTGCGTCTCGCCGGCGCATCGTCGATCGCTGCGTTCCCCGTGCGCTCGAGCGAGTTCGGCGACGGGCTCCTGATCGTCGCCGACCACGCTCCAGTCGCGCTCGACCTCGAAGAGCGCGAGGCGATGGAGATGCTGGCGCGAGAAGTCGGTCGATCGCTCGACCTGGCGATCGTCATGGCGGATCTACGCGACCGTGCCACCAAGGACGCGCTCACCGGGCTCGGGAACCTGTCGTCGTTCCGTGAGGCATTGTCGGCGCTCGGCGGACGCCGGCGTGGCCGGTGGGCGGTCGCGATGGCTGACGTCGACGGGTTCAAGCGGGTGAACGACACGCACGGCCATCTGGTCGGGGACCAGATCCTCCGCGAGCTCGCTGACATGATGAACACGGTCCTGCGCGCCGAGGACCGCATGTATCGCATCGGTGGCGATGAGTTCTCCGCCATCCTCTATGACGTCGACGAGGACGGGGCGGCGGAGATCGGTCGTCGGATCTGCGAGGCCGCCGATTCGGTGATGGGCGAGTACGGCGCCGGGTTGTCGGTCGGAATCGCGTTGCCCGAGGTCGGTGAGCAGCCGTCCGACTTCCTCGACCGCGCCGACAAGATGCTCTACCAGGTCAAGGCCGAAGCCCGAGGTACGGCGCGAGTGGCGAACGCCGGCGTCGCGGAGTCCGACGACCCGGAAGTGTGACCGGCGCCGTCAGGCGTCGGAGGCCGGCCCGTCGAGGGTCGCCCGGACGTCGCGCACGACGGCCTCGGCGTCGTCGTCCATGAAACGCCCCGCCGAGGCGCCGATCACCCCGGCGATCCCGGTGAGCATGGCGAGTGTGATCGTGAGGGCGCGGTAGCCGCCCCCGTCGTCGGGGAATATGGCGACGAGCCCGACGTAGGCGAGGCCGCCAGATCCGTAGATCAACACGGCCCAGGCGTAGGCCTGTGATCGGATGCGTGGTGGCGCGACCGAACCGACGATGGAGAAGTACGCAGGTTGCCAACCGCCGTTCCCGGCGGCGACGAGCACCGCCCCGGCGAACGCGATGCCGACGAGGGGGGAGGCGGTGAGCACGACCATGCCGACGGCGAAGGGCCCGAATGCGGCACCGGCGACCACCGGGAGCCGTGAGAAGTTCCCGGCGCTCACCTGACTCGCCGCGTATCGCGAGCCGCCGACGAGCCCGATGACCGTCCCGCAGCCGAGGAGGAACTGCACGAAGCCACGGCCGACCTCGTCGAGGCCGAACACCTTCTCGAAGTACAACGAGATGAGGTTGCCCAACTGCAGGGTTCCCATGCCGAAGAAGAAGGCGGCGAGCCACAGGCGCCGCAGGGTTCGGATCCCGAAGAGTTGCCGCCTCGCGTCGGCGAACCCGATGTCGTCCTGGGCGGCGTGCAGCGCGGCCGCTGCGGGATCGATCGACTCGCCTCGTTCCGGCTCACGGAGACGGAACGCGATCGCCAAGGCGATGCCGGTCGGGATCGCGAGGACGAAGAACGCGGCTTCCCACGACCACTGCGAACCGATGAACCCCGCGATGGGGCCGGCGACCGGCGCAGTGGCGTTGGCGAGGCGGTGCACGCCGTAGACCTGCGGGTGCGCACGACGCGGGTAGAAGTCGGCGAGCAGCGACGGGTGCACGACCTCGTTCGTGACCCGACCGACGCCGGAAAGGAAGCGCACGAGGTAGAGCAGGGGCACCGCCCACACCAGGCCCGTGGCGACGGCGGCACATCCCCACAGGAAACCGGCGGCGATCGACAGGCGGACCCGCCGCGTGCGATCGGCGAGGATCCCGAGCGGCAGGGCGGCGAGGAGGCCGAACACGCCGGTCACCGCGCCGAGCGCCTGGATCCCGTCGTCGGACATCCCGAACGCGTCGCGGATCTCAGAGATGAGCGTCGCGAACGCGATGCGGTCGAACTCGTCGACGAAGTTCAGCGCGAAGAGCACGCCGAGCGGGAGCAGCGAGAACCCGTTGGTGACCGTCTTCAGCCCACGGATCGTGAAGCCCTCGTCGTCGACGTCCACCAGGGCGGCCTCGACCGCCGCGTCGTTGCCCTCGATGTCCATGTCCCCCCAGACCGTGCCCTGTCGGGCCGCTCAGCTCGTGGCGTCCTCGATGCCCTGTGCCAGCGTGTTCCACGACAGCGTCGCGCACTTGATCCGCACGGGGAATTTCACGACGCCGCGAAGTGCCTCGAGGTCGCCGAGCTTCACGTCCTCGGGGATCTCGGCCTCGAGATCGCCGAGGCCCGAATCGCCTTCCTCCTCCTTGCCGGCGCCTTCGCCGGGGAGCGATTGCTCGTGGATCGACATCATCCCCTTGAAGGCCTTGGTCAGGTCCTTCACCTCGGCGAGCGTCTTGCCCTTGACGGCGGCCGACATCATCGACGCCGACGACTGGCTGATCGAACAGCCCTGGCCGCCGATCTTGATGTCCTCGACCGTGGGGGGTTCGCTGGAGTCGTCCAGTTCGAGGTACACGACGATCTCGTCGCCGCACAGCGGGTTGAACCCCTCGGTGCGCGTCGCCGGCGGGCTCTCGAGCTCGCCCTTGTTCCGTGGCGAACGGTAATGGTCGAGGATGATCTCGCGATAGAGGTCTTCGAGTCCCGGCATGGATGGTCCCTGTTCTAGAAGGCGAAGAAGTCGCCGGCGGCTTCGATGGCGTCGGCCATCGCGTCGATGTCGTCGGTGTCGTTGTACACGTAGAGCGAGGCGCGGGCGGTGGCGTTGACACCGAGCTCGCGCATCAGCGGCTTTGCACAGTGGTGCCCGGCGCGCACGCACACATTGTGTTGGTCGAACACCTGCGTGAGGTCGTGCGGGTGGATGTCGCGGTAGCTGAACGAGAACACGCCGCCACGAATCGCCGGTTCGACGGGACCGTGGATCGTGATGTCGTCGCCGAAGCGTTCGGTCAGCGAGCGCAACGTGTAGGCCGTGAGCTCGACCTCGTGTTCGCGCACCGCATCCATGCCGAGACCGGTCAGGTAGTCGCAGGCGGCTCCCAGGCCGACGGCCTCGGCGATCGGGGGCGTGCCGGCCTCGAACTTCCACGGCAGCTCGGTGTGCTTGAAACCGTCCTTGGTGACGTCGAGGATCATCTCGCCGCCGCCGAGGAACGGGGGCGTGGCCTCGAGCACCTCGTCGGTGCCGTAGAGGACGCCGATGCCGGTGGGCCCGCACAGCTTGTGACCGGTGAAGGCCACGAAGTCGGCGCCCCAGGCCTGGACGTCGGTGGCGACGTGGGGGACGTGCTGGCTGGCGTCGACGATCGCGAGCGCGCCGGCATCGTGCGCCGCGGCCACGAGGCGTTCGACCGGGGTCAGGGTGCCGAGCACGTTGGACATCGCCGAGAACGACAGCACCTTGGCGCCGTCGAGCAGCCGGTCGAGATCGGTCAGATCGAGTTGGCCATCCGGCGTGACCGGGATCCAGCGCAACTCGATGCCCGTCGTCGCGGCGAGCTGGTGCCACGGGACGATGTTGGCGTGGTGCTCGAGCTCGGAGAGCACGACCGGGTCGCCGGCGGACAGGTGGGCAGCGCCCCACGACCGGGCGACGAGATTCAGCGCCTCGGTGGCGTTCTTCGAGAACACGACGTTGCGGTCGGCCGGGGCGTTGATGAACGAGCGAACCTTCGCCCGGCCGCCTTCGAGCGCGTGCGTCGCCTCCTCGGCGATGCGGTAGGTGCCGCGGTGCACGTTGGCGTTCGAGTTCTCGTAGTAGGTCGCCATCGCGTCGAGGACCTGTTGCGGCTTCTGGCTCGTGTTGGCCGAGTCGAGGTAGACGAGACGCTTGCCGTCGATCTCGCGAGCGAGGAGTGGGAAGTCCTTCTTGATCGACGCGACGTCGAGGGTCACGACTCGCCCCGGAAGCTCTCGTACCCCTCGGCCTCGAGCTGTTCGGCCAGTTCCATGCCCCCCGAGGCGACGATGCGCCCGTCGACGAGCACGTGCACGACGTCTGGCTTCAAGTGGTCGAGCAGACGTTGGTAGTGGGTGATCAGCACGACGCCGAGGTCTGGGCGGTCCTCGCGGACCTCGTGGACACCCTTGGCCACGATCTGCAGCGCATCGATGTCGAGGCCCGAGTCGGTTTCGTCGAGGATGGCGATCTCGGGTTCGAGGATTGCCATCTGGAGGATCTCGTTGCGCTTCTTCTCGCCGCCCGAGAACCCCTCGTTGAGGTAGCGGTCGGCGAAGCTCGGGTCCATGTCGAGCCGCTCCATCCACTCCATGATCGACAGACGCAACTCGAGGACCGACAGGTCGATGCCCTTGCGGGCGGACAGGGCCTGGCGGAGGAAGTTGATGACCGAGACGCCGGGGATCGACTGTGGGTACTGGAAGGCCAGGAACATGCCGGCCTTGCCTCGCACGTCGACGTCCCAATCGGTGATGTCGTCGCCCCGCAGCAGGATCTTGCCGCCGGTGACCTCGTAGTCGGGGTTGGCGAGGAGGCTGTTGGCCAACGTGGACTTGCCGGAGCCGTTCGGGCCCATGATGGCGTGGATCTCGCCCGGCTGCACCGTGAGATCGATGCCGTGGAGAATCGTCTCGTCGGGCGCGTCGGCGACGCGGGCATGCAGGTCGCGGATCTCGAACAGCGGGGCAGACATGCCCGTCAGTGTATTAGCACTATCGCCGTAGTGATAATGGTCGAACGGTGATTTTCCGGGGACCTCTGTCCCGTCCGGACGCGGCGAGACCCGAGCATCTGCCCGGGTCTCGTGTCTGGCTGCGATGTCGACGGAACGTCCTCGGTCGCTCCGCGACCCGGCAGGCTTCTGTCGAGTTCTCTTCCTCGTCCTTGGCTGCGCCTTCCTTGAGCCCGGACTTGAACTCGTTCTGGGCCTGGCCCAGTGAACGAGCGAGCTTCGGGAGCTTGGAGCCACCGAAGAGGACGAGGACGACGACAAGGACGATGAGGAGTTCAGGGCCACCGAGGTTCATATGACTTCTACGGTACCGCACCCCTGGGCGGATGGCTCGGGCTCGAACAATCCTCGAAAACGGGCGGATACCCGGAACGAATGGTGCATTGGGCACGCGGAGGCAAGACTGTCGCGAATGGGGGGTGCGACCGGGGATGTGCGATCTCGACGCCGGTCGATCAACACGTTGGCGATCGCCCTCGTGGCCGTGGTGCTGCTCGCGGTCGGGGACGGTGCGGCTCGGGCCCAGAGCGGATGGTCGCTCCGGTCGTCGACGGAGATCGCCGACGGAGCATCGCTCCAGGAGTGGGGGCACTCCGACCCGGTGGAGGCGCTGGCCGTCGAGGTCGACCCTTCCGCCGGAATGCGGGTCGGCGCAGTCCTGTCGGGTGATCGGGTCGACGGCGGTCGTGAGACCGTGTCGTCGATGTGTCGCCGGGTGGGTGCCGTGGCCTGCGTCAACGCCAACTTCGCCGTGTGCTCCGGCTGCGCGCACCCCTTCGGCGGGGTCGTCATCGACGGAAGGCTCGTCCGGTCGCCGACGCCCGGACAGGACGACCTCTCGGTGATCGATGGCCGCCTGTCGGTCGACCGGTGGCCATGGTCGGTCCGGGTCGAGGCTGCCGGCGAGGCGCTCGAACTCGATGGGGTCAACCTCGGGCCGGTCGCCGACGCCATCGTGGTACACACTCGGGACTTCGGCCCGACGACGTCCGCGGCGGCCGACGTCCACGAGGTCGTGATCATCGCCCCGCAGGGGTTGCGAACCGGACCCGACCACCGTCAACGGATCACCTTCGGCCCGCAGTCGGGTGGCGGAGCGACCTCGCTGAGCGCCGACACGATGGTCCTCACGGGGCTCGGCGCCGGGGCGGAGCGGCTCCGCTCCTTCGTGGACCGGCACGAGGGCGAGGCGGTCGAGATCGTTGCCGACACGCCGTCGGGACTCGAACACGCCGTGTCAGGCCATCCGATCCTGTTGCGCGACGGCGTGACCCTGGCACTCGACCAAGCCGACGGGAAGGTGGCCGGTCGCCACCCGAGGACTCTGGTGGGTTGGAACGACGAGGGGCGGATCTGGATCGTGGTGGTCGATGGCCGCCGCAGCACGTCCCGCGGGCTCACGTTGGCGTCGGCGACCGAGTACCTGCGCGAACTCGGCGCCACGAACGCGGTGAATCTCGACGGCGGGGGCTCGTCGGCCTTGGTCGCCCCGTGCCCCACCTCGACGGACCTCTGTGTGCGCAACCAGCCGAGTGATGGTCGCGAGCGACCGATCACGGTTGCGCTTGCGCTCTACGGCGAGGGCATCGCTCGCCCCGCGTCGACCGTTCCCGCTCCGGTCCCGACGACCGTGCCGGCGCCGGTGACGACGCCAACCACGACGGCGCCGATCCCCACGGCAGCGGTGCCGACGACGACCGTCGCCCCGACGTCGACCACGACGTCGACCACGACGACCATCGCCCCGACCACGACGACGACGTCGACCACGGTCCCGCTTCCTCCTCGAACGATCAGCGGGCCGTCGGAGCCGGTCGTCACCGAACTCGCTGCCGCGCCCGCCGCCGGCGAGGGGATCGACCCTCGCCTCGTACCGGCATTGGTCGCGCACACGCTGGTGATGGTCGAGGTCGCGGCCCTCGGACGACTACGACGTCGCCGCTCGCCGGAGCGGTAGCACGCCGGTCGTCGTCGTCAATCGTGGTCTCGGAGGTCTTCCTTCCAGGAACGGAATCGATCGTGACGCCGACCGCTCGGTCCCACGCCGTCGGCGGACCCGTCCGGGTTCATCGTGATCACGAACGTGCGGGAGAGGTCGTCGGCGTGTGCCGCCCAGTAGCGGGCGTCGGCCTTCGTCGCCGGTCCGGCGCGCCACAGGATCCACGGACCGATCCGCCGCTTGTACTGCGCGGCGGGCTCGTCGGGGAGGTCGTCGCCGAGTGACAGGAGGCTGTCGGGGGCCTCGACCCACGCTGTGGCGGGGATGTTGCGGTCCCGGACCGGCGTCGGCGGCAGATCGGCGGTGTGGATCGGGGTCTCGTCGGTGGGGCGTTGGTCGTACGGGACGCCTCTGACCTGTCGCTTCACCATCCCCGGTCGACCCACTCCTGGAGGTGAGGGCGTTCGGTCGCGATGGTCGTGTCGTCGCCGTGACCCGGGAGGACGAGCGTCTCCGGCGGAAGCGTGAACAGCTTGCGATCGACCGATTCGATGATGGTGTCGAAGTCGCCCTCGTCGGTCTTGGTGTTGCCCGGCCCGCCGGGGAAGAGGGTGTCGCCCGAGAACAGGATCGGGGATCCCTCGAGGCGGAAACTCATCGAACCGGGGGTGTGGCCGGGGTTGTGGATGGTGTGGAGCCGGAGTCGGCCCACCTCGATCACGGATTCGTCCTCGAGGATCTCGTCGTAGGACGGCAGCATCGCGGCGTCCTCGGCGGTGACGTGCACGCTGTAGCCGGCGTCCCGGATCGCCGGGACGGCCTGGATGTGGTCCCAGTGGCCATGGGTCTCGATGACCTCGCGGACACCGAGTCGGCGACACAACTCCAGCAGCAGTTCGTGCTCGTTGGCGGCATCGATGAGTACCGCGTCGCCCGTCTGCTTGCAGCGCAGGACGAAGACGTTGTTCTCGTAGGGGCCGACCACGACCTTGTGGATCTCGGCCTGCTCGTCGTCCCAATGGAGGGTGTTCGCGGGTGCGGCGCTCATGGGATCGAGCCTAGGACTCGACCGGAGCGATGACTTCGAATCCGAGGGCGGCAGCGGCCGGGATCTGCCGGCGGTCGAAGGTCAGGTAGCGGATCGGGCTCGGCAGTCGGTCGGCGGACGCGAGGTGGATCGCGTCGACCGACCGCACCCGGAAGGTCGCCCCGATCTCGACGGCGTGCGCGAGGCAGCGCTCGTCGACGGGCACGACGTGGAACGCATCCCAGTCGGATCGCAGTGCGCGCCACAAGGTGTCGTGTTGGCGCTTGCTGACTGCGACCTGGTGGAGCGCCTGGAGCGTCTCGGCCCGGGCGAGCGCGGACGCGCACCAGGTCGGATCGTCGTCCATGGCCTCGGTCACCAGTCCGTGACCAACGCTCCGTACATACCGTCTGACCAGGGCCGATGTGTCGATCGCGAGCATCAGGTGCCCCGAAGCGCGTCGAGGACGTCGTCGAGTCGGATGTCGATGGGCGGGTCCACCGGATCGGGCTCGTCCACCTCGCGGCCGCGGCGAGGTGGTTCGACGAGCCCGGTGGCGACCAGATCGTCGAGCGTGGGCGCGGTCGTCGGCTCCAGCGGCCCGAGCTGTGCCGTCGGCACGCCGTCGACGGTGACGGCGATCCGCTCACCCCCGGCGGCGCGGCGCAGGACGGCAGCCACGTTGTTGCGCAGTTCCCGTACGCCGATCGACTCCACGGTCTCATGTGTAGCACGCGTGTACACATCATGGCTTGCCTGTCGGCGGGTGACTGCCTAGCTTGACCAACCAGTCAAGAACAGTCGTCCAGCAGGGAGCACCCAGTGAACTTCGCCTTCTCCGAAGAGCAAGAAGAACTCCGGAACATCGTCCGGTCGTTCCTCGAGAAAAAGTCGGCTGAGGCCGACGTCCGTGAGCAGATGGAGACCGACGACGGGTTCGACCCCGCCGTCTGGACCCAGATGGCCGAGCAGATGGGCCTCCAGAGCCTCATCATCCCCGAAGAGTTCGGTGGATCGGGCTACAGCTACGTCGAGCTCACCGTGGTGCTCGAGGAGATGGGCCGTGCGCTGCTGTGCGCTCCCTACTTCTCGACCGTGGTCCTCGCGGCCAACACGATCCTGCAGTCGGGCGACGACGCCGCCAAGCAGGCGCTCCTCCCCGGCATCGCATCGGGTGAGACCAAGGCGACCCTCGCCCTGACCGAGGCCAACGGCCGCTGGGACGAAGAGGGCATCGAAGCCACCGCCACGAAGGACGGCGACGCCTGGAAGATCTCCGGCGAGAAGATGTTCGTCCTCGACGGCCACACTGCCGATCTCATCATCGTCGCCGCCAAGACCGGCGCCGGCACGAGCCTGTTCCACCTCAACGGCGACGCCGCGGGCCTCACCCGCGAGGCGCTGTCGACCATGGACCAGACCCGCAAGCAGGCCAAGCTCACCTTCGCCGACACCCCGGCGACGCTCATCGGCACCGATGGTGGCGGCTGGGACGTGCTCCGCACCGTCCTCGACCTCACGGCCGTCGCGCTCGCCGCCGAGCAGGTCGGTGGCGCCCAGCTCGTGCTCGAACAAGCCGTGCAGTACGCCAAGGACCGCGTGCAGTTCGGTCGGCCCATCGGTTCGTTCCAGGCCATCAAGCACAAGTGCGCCGACATGTTGCTCGAGGTCGAGTCGGCCAAGTCGGCCGCCTACTACGCCGCCTGGTGCGCCGCCGAGATGAACGACGAACTGCCGTCGGTCGCCTCGCTCGCCAAGGCCTACTGCTCCGAGGCGTACTTCCACGCCTCGGCCGAGAACATCCAGATCCACGGTGGCATCGGCTTCACCTGGGAGCACCCGGCCCACCTGTACTTCAAGCGGGCCAAGAGCTCCGAGCTCCTCTTCGGTGACCCCACCTACCATCGCGAGCTGCTCGCCCAGCGCATCGGCATCTAGCGCGAAGCGTTCTCGTTCGAAGGGGCCCGCGAGGGCCCCTTCGTCGCGTTCGGAGGCGAGGTCGTAGCGTCTCGGTCGTGGTCTGGATCTTCGTCGTCATCGGTGCGCTCGCCGTCTTCGCCATCGCGGCGGCGTTCGTCGGGACCGAGGCGTTCCGCCTGGGTCATACGCCGACGACGGCGATCTTCGATCTCGACGAGGCCGTGCACTTCGTCGGCGACGGGCTCCGCGACGAGACGGCCGTCGGCCTCACCTACGACGAGGTCCGCGCGCTCATCACGTTCTCGCTCGAGCACTTTCGTTCGAAGGGCATCTCGGCCATGCCGGGCGAGGAGATCGGCCTCGACCCCGTCGGGCCGCCGGTCGTCGTTGCCGACGACGACGCCATCGCCGTGGTGCTCGGCCGAGCAGATGAGAACGACATGGTCGTCACCGACCAGGCAGTGCTCGAGGTGCTCGATCTCCTGCTGGCGCACCTCGTCGACATCGGAGCGGTCGGTCCCGTGGTGAGCGAACCCCGCGACGACGTCAGCTGAGTTCGAGGTCCATCGGCACCGACCGCTGCGCCTTGCGCATGAGGTAGCGGTCCCGGCCGGCAGCGAGGCCGGCGAGCAGGAAACCCAGCAGGCCGATGAGCACGAGCGGTCCGCCACGTGACCCGGGCACGGTGATCGGCCCGATCGCACGCTCGTCGCTGACCGTCTGCGGGGGCGTGGTGGCGGTCGGGACGCTCGGCGTCGTCGCCGTCGCGCCGCTGTCGCTGTCGCTGCCGCCGGTGGCGGTCGGGACGCCGGTGGACGGGTCGCTCAACGTCGGCGTCTGGGCGGGGGCCGGCGCCGCCGGTGCGCCACCGAGGAACGAGGTCAGCTCGACGGTGCGAGCATCGGCCTGGACGCCGCCGAGGCGCACCGCCGTGAACCCGGCGCCGCTGATTGCGCCGAGGACGACGTCGAGCACGGTCACGTAGGTGCTGTTGCCGCAGTCGAGGTCGAGGAGGAAGTCGGCGAGGGTCGAGCGTGCGGGCTGGATGGCCTCGAAGATCGGGCCGAGGAGGCCGTCGCGGATCTCGCCGGGAACGACGCCGACACTCAACGGCGTGAGGGCGATCCCGTCGGGGATCTCGATCTCCTGCGGGAACGACAATTCGATGCCCAGCCCGCCGAGCACCGGGGCCAGCGCACCCTGGATCGTCGGGAGGACGTCGCCGGCAGGGAGCGGTACCTCGATGCCGTTGAGGAACAGTTTGCTGGCATCGAACGTGGTGGTGCTGACCGCCGGGTCGAGTTGGCGGACCGCCTCCCACCGCATTCCTCGGATCGAGATGATCCCGCCGGCGATGTCGATGCGGCTGATCTCGGAGACGGCGACGGTGCGGGTGCCGTCGGCGGTCGAGGTCACCTCGGTCCGGCCGCCGGTGACGTCGACGAGCCCGGGGAGGCCGAGCGGCTCGAGCGTCGACGTGGCTCTGGAG
>JAPKDO010000372.1 GCA_028822535.1 Acidimicrobiales bacterium | reverse complement strand
TGTGTTCGCCCTTGGTGAGGGTGCCGGTCTTGTCGAACAGGACGGCGTCGATGTCGCGCATGCGTTCGAGGGCGATGCGGTCCTTGACCAGGATCCCGTTGCGCGCTGCCATCGCACTGGACAGCGAGACGACGAGGGGGATGGCGAGACCGAGAGCGTGGGGGCAGGCGATCACCAGGACGGTGACGGTGCGCACCACGGCGTCGTCGGTGTTGCCGATGGCCACCCACGCGGCGAAGGTGATCACCCCGGCACTGGCGGCGACGTAGAACAACAAGGCTGCGGCCCGGTCGGCCAACGCCTGGGCTCGGCCCCGGCTCTCCTGAGCGGCGGCGACGAGGCGTTGGATGCCGGCGAGCGCGGTGTCGTCGCCGACGGCGTCGACCCGGACGCGGATGGCCGAGTCGGTCGCGATCGTGCCGGCCACGACCCGGTCACCCTCTTCCTTGGCGACGGGACGGGACTCGCCGGTGACCATCGACTCGTCGAGCTCCGCTGCTCCGTCGACGATCTCCCCGTCGGCGGGAACCCTCGCACCGGAACGGACCAGGACGACGTCGCCGGCGACCAGGTCGCCGATGGAGACGGTCTCGACCTCGCCGTCGTCGCCGACTCGTTCGGCGTCGTCGGGCAACAACTCGGCCAGTGCTTGGAGCGCCGAGCTGGCCTGGCCGATGGCCTTCATCTCCTGCCAGTGACCCAGCAGCATGATCGTGATCAGCGCGGCGAGCTCCCACCAGAACTCGAGATCGAACCAGTCGAGACTCGTGGCAAGCGACGCCACGTAGGCGACGGTGATCGCCATCGCGATGAGCAGCATCATCCCCGGCTGGCGGGACCGAGCCTCGGACCAACCACCTTCGAGGAACGTCCAACCCGCCCAGAAGAACAACACCGACCCGAGCACCGGACCAATGAGGTCCATGCCGGTGAAGTCGACGGTGTAGCCGAACCAGTCCATGACCATGCGACTGGTCGCCACGACCGGAATCGTTAGCAGCAGGCTCCCCCAGAACCGACGCCGGAACATATCGGCGTGATCGCCGTGACCCGCGTGGCCGCCGTGACCCTGGTGGCTCTCCTGGTGCGAGTGGCCGGCGTCGTGCGACTGCTCGGTCTCAGCTTCTTGCCTGTGGTCGTGCTGGGTGGTGCTCATCGAATCGTCCTTCGTCAGCGGGAGAGCATGCGGCCGACAGCTCCCATGAGCTCGTCGACCTGTTCGTCTGGGTCGGTGGGGCCGCCGCCGTCCCCGATGAGGCAGTGGCGGGCGTGGCCATCGAGGAGGCCGAGGGCGACCTTGTCGAGGGCGTTGCGTGCGGCGTTGATCTGGGACAGGACGTCCATGCAGTAGCGGTCGTCCTCGACCATCTTGGAGATGCCTCGGATCTGTCCCTCGGCTCGGGCCAGTCGGCCTAGCAGCTGGTCCTTGGAGGCGGTGTAGCCGCGCGTGGTCATGGGGCGACCTCGTAGCCGGCTTCGTTGACCGCCGCCGCGAACGCGTCGTTCGGGATCTCGGTGTCGGATTCGACCGTGACGAGCCCGGACTCGAGGTCGACGTCGACGGCGTTGACGCCGACGATCTTCGCCACCCCTGCCTTGACCGATCCGACGCAGTGGTCGCAGGTCATGCCGACGACAGTGAAGGTGCTTGTACTCATGGCTCATGTCTCCTGGGTGCAGGCGGTGGGATCTGTCTAATACATATACCCAGTAGGGGTATTTGTCAACCCCGCGAGTCGAGGTTCTGGGAGGGCTTGTCTGCTCTCCCAGCGTTTGCGGGTTCGGCTCGCTGAGCAGAGGCCCGGATCAGCGCGTCGACCGTGACAGGCGCTCCCCGCGTTTCACCGCCTGTACCCAGGCTCGGCGATCTCGCACAGCCCGTCCCGTTCTGTACAGACCACAAACAGACCACATTCAGACCACGCGTGGCTGGTATCTGCGGGTACCAGATGTCACGAACGTCGAGCCAAAAACGGCCGTTGACCTGCAAAAATGCAGGTCAGACGGCATGTGGATAACTCCTGTGCGCGTGGTTCGGGACGCAGAGGTCGGGAGTTCAAATCTCCCCCACCCGACTCAGACGAATGTGCAGATGTCGGCCGGTTTCCCCTTCCGGCCGGCGGTGCCCGAGGTCGACCCTCCCGAGGCGTCGATGGAGACGAAACGCCACGTCGGAGCGACCTCCCTTCCGACCAGTAGTAGCGAACGCCGGGAGCCTCCCATGGCAGGCGAGGCTCGTGGGTCCGGGCAGTCCGGCTTCGATCGCTCATCGCTGACGGGCTCGAGTCCGGCGAGGGGCGGGCGCGCCATGACGATCGGGTCGGCGAACTGCGAGATCTCGTTTCGGTCCGGAGTGAAGCCAGCGAGGACACCGGCCCCTGGCAGAACACGATCTCGTCGAGCGGATCCGCTGCTACGCCGCCGCTGAGGAGGCTGACCTCGCGGATCGATTCGTGGGCAACGAGGACTGACAGATTCGGGCCGCCGAGCCCGACGCCCTCGTCCGACAGTCGCTGCTGTCGATGGCGAGTTGGCACATGGCCAGGCTCCGTTGGCTAGGGTCCGGCCGTTCGAACGGGAACGCCGGTGTGAGTCCGGGGCTGTCCCGCAACTGTCACCAGGGAGCAACCCTCCAACGTCGCCACGGCCTTCGGGCTGGAAGGCGGGGGGAAGCATTGATCTGGGAGCCAGGACACCGTCCGAGCGCAACCGAAACCACGAGGATGGAGACAAGATGGCTGCAATCGCCCTGCCCGAAGACCGCGTCAAGCCGCTGGCCGTTCCGGGCGTCGCCTGGATCGCAGTGGCGATCGGCCTTCTGCTGGCGTATCTGATGCTGCAGGAGAACGGCACCCTGTTGGCCAGCAGCTGGGAGACCCTCCACGAGCTGTACCACGACGGTCGGCACGCCATCGGCGTGCCCTGTCACTGAATCCCCGGAGAAACCGAGATGAAGATCGACTTCTCCACGGTGCTCAAGCGCGCCCTGATGGCGGGCGTCGCGGTCGGGGTGCTGATGGGCGCGTACATGTTCCTCGTCGTCGAACCGACGGTCGACGAAGCCATCGAGCTCGAAGAGTCGTTCGTCGCCGCGCAACCCGTGGGCGCCGGCGCGGAGGACGCGGAGCCACTGTTCAGCCGTGACGAGCAGACCGCGGGTGGCGTCGCCGCCAATCTCGTCTACGCCGCGATCGTGTCATGCATCTTCGGCGTGGTGTACGCCAAGGTCCGGCATCGGCTGCCGGGCGCGTCCGACTTTGTCCGCTCCGTGTCGCTGGCCGCGGTCGCATTCGGCGCGGTGGCGCTGATTCCTGCGATCAAGTATCCGGCCAATCCGCCGGCGGTCGGCGACCCGGACACCGTCAACGAACGGACAGTGCAGTACCTGGCCCTCATCATCTTGTCGCTGGTCGCGGCCGTCGGTTTG
>JAPKDO010000371.1 GCA_028822535.1 Acidimicrobiales bacterium | reverse complement strand
CCTGATCTACGCCGAGGTCTGCCAGCCCACACCGACGTTCTTCGCCGGCGTGGCCGGCTTCGAGAGCCCCACGGTGTGTCGGTCGGCGGTAGCTCGTCGCTTCAGTTCGACCGGCGGCTACGGCTTCGGCTTGGTGGTCCTCGAACCGGAAGACTGTGGTGCCCTGCGATTCCGAGGAGACTCGGCCACCGTGCTGTCGTCCAACGGCGCGGTGATGGTGAACTCGTCGTGTGTCGGGCACGCCACGGGAGCCCTGGATTCCTCCGGATCGAGTTGGGACCTCATCGCCGAGTACATCGGCGTCGTGGGCAACGCCACGTTGTCGCCCTGCGATGCCGACTCGGCCAACCCGTGTACGTCGAGCCCCCCGATCGAGGGCATCCCGCCCTTCGACGACCCGTTGGCACTGACGCCTCCGGACACGACGACGATGACCCAGTACACGAGCTGTGGATCCACTGTTCTCGAGCCCGGCCGCTACCTGAACCAGTGCAAGGTGCCCAACGGCGATCGCATCCTCCGACCCGGGACCTACTACTTCGAGCACGGCTTCGAGTTCCGTGGCGGCGACATCGTGTGCAGCAATACCGCGACGATCTATCCGCTCCCAGGGGATTCGTCCTGCGACGGTGTGACGCTGGTGATCGGCGGCGACGACTTCACGCTCAACGGCAACGGGTCGGTGAGCCTCCCGCCACCATCCACCGGACCGTACGCGGGCGTGACGATCTATCAGATCACCAGCGAAACATCGAATATCAACGGCACCGCGGACTTCAACCTTGGCACCATTTACGCACCCAACGCGAGCCTCGAGTTCTCCGGAAACGGCGGGAGCGACGAGGTAAACATCACCGGCCAGGTCATCGCTCAGACCGCCGACATCGGCGGCACGTTCGACTTCAACATCTTCGTCCCCCAGGACGCGCCCGACGCCGTTCCCGAGGAGTCGATAGGCCTCGAACGCTGACGCCGGTGCCGACACATGGTGAGGATGCTGTGGCCTTCTTCCCAGGTGGTTCCCAGGTGACGACGCCACGGTGTCCCGATGCGTGCTCTGCGTCCACTCCTGACCGTCCCGGTCATTGCCGTCCTCGTCGCCGCGGGGTGTAGCTCCGGCGCATCCGGAAGTGAGGTGGCGTCGCTCGCCGACGACGTCGACATCGCCGCCGAGACGGAGGGTGCGACCGAACTGACGGAGGAGGCGGCGCTCGAGTTCGCGCAGTGCATGCGGGACAACGGTGTCGAGGACTTCGCCGACCCGACCGTCGACGCCGACGGCAACGTGACGCTGGGCGGCGGTCCGGGCGGCGCGGGTGCCGGTGGTGGCGCCATCGACCGAGAGTCGCTCGCCACGGCGCAGGAGGCCTGTGGCGAACTGGTCGAGGGCATCGCCTTCGGCGGCGGAGGTCGCGGCGGATTCGCCGACAACACCGAACTCCAGGACGCGCTGGTCGACTACTCGGCATGCTTGCGAGACGAAGGGCTCGACGTCGGGGACTTCGACCTCGGTGCCGGTCCCGGCGGCGGCGGCGCCGCCGAGCCGGGCGAGCGTGCCGGTGGAGGCCAACGGGGTGAGCGCGCCGGCGGTGAAGGACCGGCCGGCCTGGTTGCCAACGCACTCGACCTCGACACGGAGGATCCGGAGGTGGCGTCGGCGCTCGAGGAGTGCGAGCCGCTGCTCGACGAGGCATTCGCCGACGTCGGCGCCGGCGGACGGGGCATCGGATGAGCAAGCGAACCATCGCGGCGTTCGTCGCCGGCGTCGCCGTCATGGCCGTGGTCGGGTCCGTCTTCGGCGGCGGCGGCAGCGGCCCGGCCGGTGCCCAGAGCGCCCTCGATCTCACGACGGTCGAGGCAGAGACACGCACCATGCGGACCGAACTCGGCTACGTCGCCACCGTCGAGGTCGGGACCGCCGAGAGTCTCACCACGACGCGGACCGGGACCGTCACGTCGAGCCCCGAACCGGGCACGACCGTCGCGGCCGGAGAGGAGGTCGCGCGGGTCGACGACGAGCCGGTCACCCTCCTCTACGGGGACGTTCCGATGTACCGGGATCTCCAGTCGGGCGACGAGGGCGCAGATGTGCTCCAGTTGGAGACGTTCCTCGCCGTCGCCGGCCACGACGCCGCTTCGCCGATCACCGTCGACGAATCGTTCACGTCGGCCACGGCGTCGGCACTCGCCACCTGGCAGACCTCGGTCGGCCTCGACGCCGACGGGGTGCTGGCGACGGGCACGTTCGTCGTCGCTCCGGGTCCCGTCGAGGTCCTCGAGGCCGCGGCCGTGGGCGACGTCCTCCGCGACGGCACGGTGCTCGTCTCCGCCTCGTCGTCCTCGCTCGTCTCCGTCGACGTCACCGACGGGAACGCCCGCCCGCTCGAGCCGGTGACCACGCCGGCGAGCCCCACCGTCTCGCTCAGCATCGTCCCCGACGAGGTCGACCAATTCGTGGTCGGCGAGGAGGTCGATGTCGAGACCGCCGACGCCGTCGTCCACGCCGGGACCATCGTCGACGTCGGATCGGTCGCCGTGGCCGACCCGCAGGACGCCACCGCCGAGGCCGGGGTGTCGGTCACCATCGAGATCGACGCGGCGGCCGACGTGTTGGCCGGGTCTGCCGAGGTGCGGATCGTCGAGACCGAACGGGTCGATGTCATCGCCGTCCCGACCCGGGCGCTGGTCGCCCTGGCCGAAGGCGGGCAGGCCGTCGAGATCGCCGACGGCGAACAGCGCAGCCTCGTCGGCGTCGAGTTGGGGATCTACGCCGACGGCTGGGTCGAGATCACCTCGGACACCGCCGGCGGAGCCGTCACGTCCGGCACGGCGATCGTGGTCCCCGCATGACCCCCGCGCTGGAACTCACCGGGGTGACCAAGTCGTATCCGGGCATCACGCCGGTCGTCGCGCTCGACGACGTGTCGCTGCGCGTCGATCACGGCGAACTCGCCGGCATCGTCGGCCCGTCCGGGAGTGGCAAGTCGACCCTGCTCCACATCATCGGCACCCTCGACCGACCGACCACGGGCGACGTCCACATCGACGGGCACCTGACCTCCGCGATGTCGGACCGCCGTCTCGCCGCCATCCGCGCCCGTCGTCTCGGTTTCGTCTTCCAGCAGTTCTTCCTGCTCGACGGTCAGCGGGCGCTCGACAACGTGGCCGACGGCCTCCTCTACACGGGGATGCCGGCTGCCGACCGACTCGACCTCGCGTCCACGGCGCTCACCCGCGTCGGCCTCGGCCATCGCCTCACCCACCGTCCCAATGAACTCTCCGGCGGGGAGAAGCAGCGGGTCGCGATCGCCCGCGCCATCGTCGGCGACCCGAGCCTCGTCCTCGCCGACGAGCCCACCGGCGCCCTCGACAGCCGCACCAGCGACGCCATCGTCGAACTGCTCACCGAGCTGCACACTCAGGGGTCGACCATC
>JAPKDO010000050.1 GCA_028822535.1 Acidimicrobiales bacterium | reverse complement strand
TCGACGCCTTGGTCATCCAGACCTTGCGTCCCCGCACCCGATAGCCGCCGTCGACCTTCGTTGCCCGGGTCGTGATCCGGCTGGTGTCGGTGCCGGCGTCGGGTTCGGTGACGCCGAAGCTGACGTGCAGGCTGCCATCGGCGATGCGCGGCAGGTACCGCTGCTTCTGTTCCTCGGTGCCGTGTTTCACCACCGGGTTCATGCCGAAGATCGACAGGTGGATCGACGAGCAGCCGTTCATGGCAGCGCCCGACGCCGCCACCTCCTCGACGAGGATCGACGCCTCGGTGATGCCACAACCGCCACCGCCGAACTCCTCGGGAATGCAGATACCGACCCAACCACCCTCGGCGAGCGCGTCGTAGAACGCCCACGGGAACTCGTGGTCGGTGTCGCACTGCGACCAGTAGTCGTCGTCGAACTGCGAGCAGACGCGTCGGATGCCATCCCGGAGGTCCGCGTGGGGATCGTCGATGTCAGTCAAGAGCGGCCTCGACAGCAGCGATGAGCCCGCCGGTCCGTGGGTCGTCGGACAGGCTGGCGCTCATCTTGTTCATGACGTATGCGAACCCGACCTTGCGGTCCGCATCGGCGAGACCGAGCGAGCCGCCGGCGCCGGCATGACCGAAGCTGGCCGGGCCCATCAGCGGCGAGAAGGAGGACGGGATGAAGAAGCCCAGGCCGAACCGAGTCGGAACGACGAGCGTCTGGTCGCGGCCTTCGCTGCGTTCTTCGGCCGCGCGCTTCACGGTCTCGTCGTCGAGGATGCGGACGCCACCCACCTCGCTGACACACGAGGCATACAGCTTCGCCAGGGAGCGGGCGTTCGTGATGCCGTTGGCTGCAGGGATCTGCGAGCGCCACACCTCGGGACGGTTCCACGCCATTCCCTCGCCGCCGCCGAGGCTGAACGCTCCGTTGAGGTGCAACGCTCGGTTGGTCACCGAGTTCGGGTCGAGGAACGCAGCCGCCAGGTCCTCCAGCAGCGGGGCGATGTCCGGGTCGGCGAGATCGACACTCGACTCACCGGGATTCATGGCGATCAGCGGGACGACACGTTCGTGCTGATCGTCCGGGAGCCCGATCCACAGGTCGAGATCGAGCGGACCGGCGAGCTCCTCGGCCACGAACTGCCCGATCGGACGGCCGTCCACGCGCTTGACGATCTCGCCGACGAGCCAGCCGTACGTCAGCGCGTGGTAGCCGTGGGCGGAGCCCGGTTCCCAGACCGGAGGCTGAGCGGCCAAGGCGTCGACCACCGGGTCGATGGCCAGCACCTGTTCGAGCGAGAGACGCTCGTCGATCACCGGGACGCCGACCCGATGACTCAGGACGTCGGCGATGGTCGCGTCCGCCTTGCCGTTGGCCGCGAACTCGGGCCACACGTCGGCGACCTTCGAGTCGAAGGCGAGCTGCCCGCGTTGTGCGATGAGGTGCGCGCAGATGGCCGCCACCCCCTTGGTCGACGAGAACACCAACTGCAGCGCGTCCGGGCCGTACGCCGTGCCGGACACCGGATCGATGACGCCGCCGGTGAGGTCCACGACGCACTCGCCCTCGACGAACACCGAGACCCCCGCTCCGACGTCTCCGTGGTCGGCGAAGTTGGCCTCGAACGCGTCGCGCACGCCCTCGAAGCCATCGGCCACCATTCCCTGCACTGTCGTCATCTGAGTCCCCCTGGAGCCCGTCGAGTCGTCCGGCGAAACTACCTCGCCGGTCCCTTCCGCCCTGACCCGGCGTTCGAGCGCGAGAATTCCCAGCCGTGAGCACACCACCGCAACACGACGAGAGCCCGGCCGAGGTCGGAGGGATCGATCTCGTCGCGCTCCGGGCGTGGATGGACGCGCAGTCGCTCGGGGAGGGTGCGTTGTCATCGGTCGAACAGCTCACCGGTGGCACGCAGAACGTGCTCTTGCGGTTCGAGCGCTCCGAACGCGCCTACGTGTTGCGGCATCCCCCGCCCCACAAACGCAAGAACTCCGACGAGACGATGCGGCGTGAAGCCCGTGTGCTCGCCGCCCTCGCCGGCACCGACGTCCCGCACCCCGATCTCATCGCGGCGGAGCCCGATGTCGACGTGCTCGGATCAGCGTTCTACCTGATGGAACCGATCGACGGCTTCAACCCTGCCGCGGGCCTCCCCGAGCCACACGCATCCGACCCGGCGATGCGCCACGGCATGGGCCTCTCGATGGCGTCCGCCGCCGCCGCACTCTCCCGCGTCGACCACGAAGCCGTCGGCCTCGCGGACTTCGGTCGCCCCGACGGCTGGCTCGAACGTCAGGTCGGCCGCTGGCGCAGCCAGCTCGAGGGCTATGACGAACTCCCGGGTTATCCGGGGCCCGACATCCCCGGCGTCGATGATGTCGCGGGGTGGCTCGACCGTCGTCGGCCGACGGCGTGGACACCGGGGATCATCCACGGCGACCTGCACTTCGCCAACGTGCTGGTCCGACCGGACGGGCCAGCGCTCGCCGCCGTCGTCGACTGGGAACTGTGCACCATCGGGGATCCGCTCCTCGACCTCGGGCACCTGCTCGCGACGTGGCCGGTCGGTGGCAGCGCCGCCGCCGTGGGCGGCGGGATCGACGGGCTCCCCGACACGTCCGAACTCATCGCCCACTACGCGACGGAGAGCGGTCGCTCCGTGGACGACGTGAACTGGTTCCACGTGCTCGCGGCGTACCGGCTCGGGATCATCCTCGAGGGCACGCACGCCCGCGCCTTCGCCGGGAAAGCCCCCAGGGAGATCGGCGACCTCCTGCACGCGACCACGGTCGGCCTGTTCGAACGGGCGCTCGACATCATGGGAGAACGATGACGGACGACCATCCGCCGACGACCGACTGGAGCGGGGCCTACGGCCCATGGGCGCTCGTCCTCGGCGCCGGTGCCGGCCTCGGCGAGGCCTATGCACGCGAGCTCTCGGCCCGAGGGCTCGAACTCGTGCTCGTCGACCGCGACGCCACCGCACTGACAGCGTTGGCCGCCTCGCTCGGCGCCGACCGCTGCCGATGCATCGAGCTCGACCTCGCGGCGTCCACGGCTGCGGCAGAGCTGACGGCGGCCGTGGCCGAGCTCGACGTCGGCCTGGTGGTCGCCAATGCCGCAGCTTCGTTCGTCGGTCGGTTCCGGGATCATCTTGATCCTCTCCTCACGCCGCGGCGCACCGCTCGTGGCGACCTCGAGCCGGACTCGGCACGGCGACGCTGATGGACCCCGCCGTCGTCGTGTCCGAAGCCCTCGACACGCTCGGACACGGCCAACCGACACTGGTGGCGGGCGAGGCCAATCGCGCGTCCGAAACGTTCGTGGAGTCGATGCCGCGCGCGGACGCCGTGCGCATGGTCGGGCAGGTGATGCGCGACATGTACCCGGCGGAACGCGCAGTCGACGAATCCATCTGACGTCGGCGCTATCCTGGCGCCAGGCATCGTGTCCGCCCGGACGGCGATGCAAGGCCATGGTCCCTGGCGGGTCCGGCAAGGACAACTCATGAATCCCCCCAGCACGGCAGCACGCGTGTACCCAGCATCGGGCACGAGCCCCCATGTCGACGGGCGCACGGCTCGACGCGATCGCAACCGAGCCACCGTGCTCGACGCGGTGATCGAACTCTTCGAGGACGGGAACCTGTCTCCCGGCGTGCACGAGATCGCCCACCGATCCGGGATCTCACTCCGCTCGGTGTACCGCTACTTCGACGACGTCGACTCCCTCATCGCCGCAGCGATCGACCAGCGGCTCCGTGCGTCCCGTCCGGCGTTCTCGCTCGACCACCCCGGTGATGGACCGCTGCACGACCGGGTCACCCGGTTCTGCCAGGCCCGGGTGGCGCTCTTCGAGGACCTTCGAGTCGTGTACAACGCCGCCACCGTCCGCAGCGGTCTCGATCAGGAGGTCGCGGACGGCCTCGCCCGGCTCCGACGTGCGCTCTCCAACCAGATGGAGCAGATGTTCGCCACCGAGCTCGACCTCCTCACGCAGGACGAACTGCGCATGGCGACGCTCACGCTGGACCTGGTCTCGCAGTTCGATTCGCTCGTGATCCTGCGCGAGACACGGCAACTGACCGTCGAGGACACGGTGGCGTACCTGGTCGACGCCTTCGTCGGACTCCTCGGCTGACGCCGCCCGACGGTTTCCGGCATCGGTGAGGTCGACGGTACCGTCGACCGCGGATCCTGTCCCTCCCACCTTTCAGGAGATGCCGGTGCGCAGCGCCAAAGACTTCTTCGCCCCGCTCGCGATCGGTGCCCCGGCACCGCTTCGAGACATTCCCTTCCGACCGTCGCGGAACATCCACTTCTTCCCGCCGGCCAACGAGAAGATGCGGTCGAAGGTGCCGGGCATGGTCGAGAAGTGTGACGTGCTCCTCGGCAACCTCGAGGACGCGGTCCCCGCATCCGACAAGGAGGCGGCTCGCGCCGGGTTGATCGAGGTCGGCACGTCGGTCGACTTCGGCCAGTGCCAGTTCTGGACCCGCGTCAACAGCCTCGACTCGCCATGGGGACTCGACGACCTGCTCGAGATCGTTCCGGCGATCGGCGACAAGCTGGACGTCGTCATGATCCCCAAGGTCGAGGGTCCGGAGGACATCCACTACGTCGACCGTCTGCTCGCGCAACTCGAGGCAAAGGCTGGCCTCGAGACGCCGCTCCAGGTGCACGCCATCCTCGAGACCGCCCGCGGCGTCGCCAACGTCGAGGAGATCTGCGCCGCGTCCCCCCGCATGCAGGGGCTGTCGCTCGGTCCCGCCGATCTCGCCGCGAACCGGCGGATGAAGACGACACGCGTCGGTGGCGGACACCCCGGGTACCTCGTGCGCTCGGACCCCACGGGTGACGACCTCGAAGCCGGACGCGTCACCGCGCAACAGGACCTGTGGCACTACACCGTCGCCCGCATGGTCGATGCCTGTGCAGCGAACGGCATCTACGCCTACTACGGCCCCTTCGGCGACATCCGTGACACGGTCGGCTGCGAAGACCAGTTCCGCAACGCCTACCTGCTCGGATGCGTCGGCGCGTGGTCGCTGCATCCCGTCCAGATCGACATCGCCAAGAAGGTCTTCTCCCCACCCGTCGAGGACGTCGAGCACGCCAAAGCGGTGGTCGAAGCCATGGGCGACGGCACCGGCGCCGTCATGCTCGACGGCAAGATGGAGGACGACGCGTCGGTGAAGCAGTGTCTCGTCGTGCTCGACCTCGCCAAGCAACTCGCCGAACGTGACGCCGATCTCAAGGAGGCGTACGGCCTGTGAGCACCGATCCGTCACTGCGCCCCCGCCGCTCGGTCCTGTACATGCCGGGCGCCAACGAACGGGCGCTCGAGAAGGCCAAGGCCATCCCGGCCGACTCCTTGATCCTCGATCTCGAGGACGCCGTCGCCCCGAACGCGAAAGCCGACGCGCGCGACCGCGTGTGCGCCGCCGCGGCGTCGGGCGACTACGGGCACCGCGAGGTGGCCATCCGCGCCAACAGCCGAGACACCGAGTGGCACGACGACGACGTCACGGCCATCGCCGCGGCTGGTCCGGCCGCCATCGTCGTCCCCAAGGTCGACGAGATCGCCGACGTCCATGCCGTCGAAGCAGCGCTCGAGAAGGCGGGCGCTCCCGACCACACGGCCATCTGGGCGATGGTGGAGACGCCCTTCGCGATGCTCCACGCCGAGGAGATCGCCGCGTCGTCCGACCGCCTCACCGTTCTCGTGATGGGTACGAACGACCTCGCCAAGGAACTGCGGGCGCAGCACGTGCCAGGTCGGCAGCCGCTGCTCACGGGCCTCGGACTGTGCCTGCTCGCCGCGCGCGCAACCGGCAAGGTCATCCTGGACGGCGTCTACAACGACATCAAGAACGCCGACGGGTTCCTGGCCGAGTGCATCCAGGGCCACCAGATGGGATTCGACGGCAAGACGCTGATCCACCCCAGCCAGGTCGAACCGTGCAACGACGTGTTCGCTCCCACGAGCGAAGCCGTCGCCGGCGCACAGGAGATCATCGACGCGTTCGAAGAGGCCGAGCGGGAGGGCCGCGGCGTCGTCACGGTGAACGGCCGCATGATCGAGAACCTCCACGTCGACGAGGCCCGGCGCACGCTGGCCCAGGCCGACGCCATCGAGTCGCTGCGCACCGAGACCTGATCCCGGGGGCCGCCGACAA
Source organism: Acidimicrobiales bacterium (assembly GCA_028822535.1). Taxonomy (GTDB): domain Bacteria; phylum Actinomycetota; class Acidimicrobiia; order Acidimicrobiales; family Salinilacustritrichaceae; genus Salinilacustrithrix. The sequence goes on along the minus strand of JAPKDO010000050.1, from coordinate 10,754 downwards.
CGGCGTGCTCTGCAGGCTCAGTCCACCACCAGGCGATAGCCGTCGCCTTCGGTCTCCACACGTCCACCGCCGGGGCCGCCCAGCAGAGTGGTCACCAGCAGACCCCGACGGTCGGCGAGTTCCGACAGCAGCTCGCGCCGCGTGGCCGTGCCGACCGCATGGGTGGACTCGCCGACATCGTGCGCCGGGTCTTCCACTTGGATCGGCGTCAGGACGAGGTGGCCGGGAATCACGGCGAGTGCACCGGCCGACTCGACACGAACGGCGACGTGGCCCGCGTTGTGGCCGGGCGCGTCGACCACGGTCACCCCGGGAGCGATCCCGCGTGCCGACCCGGCAGGAACCGGCTCCACGAGACCAGCCTCGATCAGCGGCGCGACGTGCTCGCCGCCGTACACCCCGTCGCCGGCAGCGACCGCGTCGAGTTCGGCCGACGGGAACAGGTAGCGGGCGTTCGGGAACGTCGGCACCCAGCCGACGTCGTCCGGGCGGGTGTTCCAGCCGATGCCATCGATGTGCGTGTTGACCACGGTGTCGACCTCGGCCGCGGGGAAGCCTGCGGCGGCGAGTTCGTCCAGGAGTCGCGCCACGTGCGCCGCCGCATCCGGTTGGTCGCGGGGTCCGTCGTCGGCCAACCAGGGATCCACCACGATCCGATGGTCGCCGACACGGATGCCGAGGGCGCTGAACGCGATCCCGATCTCCCTCGACGTGGGCGCGAACGCCGGGACCATCCACCCGGGGACGTCGTGGTCCGTCGGTAGCGCAAAGGACGCGTCTTCGACGCGGACGACCTCGATCTCCCCCACCTGCCATCGATGCATCGACGGAGTGTGGCAGACGGCGCTCCCACGAGCCACGCCGTTACCGTACGAGGCGTGTCTTCTCCCACCGCCCCGTCCGAGGTCGACTTCCACTTCGACGTGATGTGCCCGTTCGCCTATCAGACCTCGAAGTGGATCCGGGCGGTACGCGACCAGAACGGTCTCACGATCAACTGGAAGTTCTTCTCCCTCGAGGAGGTGAACCGCCAGGACGGCAAGAAGCACCCCTGGGAGCGGGAGTGGTCCTACGGATGGTCGATGATGCGCATCGGCGCGCTGCTCCGTCGCACCGAGATGGACCACGTCGATGCGTGGTACGAACGGTCCGGGCGAGCCCTGCACGAAGACGGCCATCGTCCGCACGATCCCGAGGTCGCCCGCTATCTGCTCGAGGAGATCGGTCTCGACCCGGCGCTGGTCGACGAGGCGATCGCCGACGAGACGACGCACGACGAGGTGCGCGCGGAGCACGACCGAGTGATCGACGCCGGCGGCTACGGGGTCCCGACACTCTTCTTCCCGGACGGCTCATGCTTCTTCGGCCCGGTGATCCTCGACCCGCCGACGGAGGGCCCCGGCGTACTGCGTCTGTGGGATGCGGTCACCGCATGGATCGAGTTTCCCCACCTCTACGAACTGCAGCGCCCCAAGACCGAGGCCGACGGTCGCTTCATCGCACAGACGTTCAAGCCCTACCTCGACGCGCGCGACTGGGTCAGCATCGACCGCGGCAAGGTCGTCGAGATCGACAAACTCGCCGAGTAGGGGCGGGCCTCACCGGCGTCGACGGGCGTCCTGGCAGCGCGGGCACCACCGAGCGCTGCGGCCCCCGACGGTCGCGCGACGGGTCGCCGCCCCGCATGTCGCGCATGCGGCACGACCGTGCACACGCAGGTCCGCCGCGTATTCTCCGCGCACGCCGTGGAGGTCGACCCAGCCCTCGTCGGGAAGCGTGACTCCCCCGACCGCCGCAGACTCGAGCGTCACGGCCCTGGCCGCCATGAGCGTTCGCTCCCATGCCGAGACCGCCAACTCGCCTGCGGGCGCGAGTGGAGAGATCCCAGACCGGTGCAGCGCCTCGTCCGCCATGTAGCTGCCGATGCCCGAAACCGCACCCAACTGGTCCAGGAGCACAGCCTTCACGCCGACGCGCCGACGGACGGCATGCATCGCCAACCGCGCGCCGGTCACGCCATCGTCGAAGAGGTCGGGGGCCACCGGTGCACCGGCGTCGAGGACGCGGAATTCACCGAATGTACGCGGGTCGCGGAACCACACTGCGGCGGGTTCACGATCGAGCGTCAGGACCGCATGGACGTGCCGATCCGCCGGCACTTCGCCCGGATCGCTGATCAACAACTGTCCGCTCATCCGGAGGTGGATGCCGAGTTCGGCCTCGGCTCCCTCGAACGTGACCACGATCCACTTTCCGTGACGTCGCACCCCGCCGACGCGTCGGCCGACGAACTGTTGGAGCAGGTCGGCAGGTTGCGCACGCGTGGTCCGTGGATGCGAGACGGTGAGCCCGGCGAGTTGCCGACCGGAAACGAGCCGGTCGAGCTGGGCCACCGCGACGGCGACCTCCGCGGCCTCCGGCAAGGCGCCTAGTTCTCCTCGAGCAGCTCTTCGGGCTCGATCAGTTCACCCGCTGCGGCGAGCGCGCTGGCCAGACCGACCGCACGCCCGTACACCGCGGCGAAGTACGCCTCGCTCACGTGGTCCTGGCCGGGGAGCGGCGGCCGTCCGAGCGAGCGCACCACAGCGGCTGGGTCGTCGGTGATACGGATGTCGCTCGTCGGCTCGGGGAGCTTCGTGGTGTCGCCCCAGTACTCGGCGACCGCCTTGCCCTTGTTCCGACGCTTGCGGTTGCGACGGCGGCCGGGGTTCTTCCCGCCGCCGTTCTGTCCACCGTTCTGGCCGTTCTGCTTCTGAGGTCCGTTGGGAGCGTTCACTGGTCGTCTCCGTCGTCGGTGAGCAAGAGGTCGGGGTCGATACCCAAGGCCGCCTGCAACTGGTCGGCGTCGAGATCGCCGATGGAACTCGACTTGGGCAACACCAGATCGGCGATCTGACGCTTCCCTGCCACGACCTCCTCGACTCGTTCGTCGACGGTGCCGGGACAGACGAGTCGGTGGGCGATCACCGTGTTCTTCTGACCGATACGCCACACACGGTCCCGTGCCTGGTCCTCGACCGCGGGGTTCCACCAGCGGTCGTAGAGCACGACGTGGTTCGCCGACGTGAGGTTGAGTCCGGTGCCGCCCGCCTTGAGCGACAGCACCATGGCGCCGGCACCGTCACCGGCCTGGAACTCCGACACCAGCTTGTCTCGGGCTCCGCGGGCGAGGCCGCCGTGGTAGCAGCGGATCGGGAAGCCGTACCGATCGGTCATGTAGTCGGCCAGGCGCTCGCCCCAGCTGGCGAAGTGGGTGAAGATGAGCACCCGCTCCTGCGACTCGAAGACCGACTCGGCGATCTCGTTGAGACGAGCGAGCTTGCCGGATCGCCCGTCGAGTTCGCCGCTCTCCTTGAGGTATGCGTCGGGGTGGTTGCAGATCTGCTTGAGGGCCGTGATCGCGGCGAGAACCGCTCCCTTCTTCTTCGGCGTCCCTTCCTGATCGGCGGTGTCGACGACCAACCGGTCGAGAACGGCCTGGTAGAGACCGATCTGTTCGGCGGTCATCGCGCAGTGGTCGAGCTCGTCGATCCGATCGGGCAGCTCGGCGGCGATGGCCGGCTCGGCCTTGGTGCGACGGAACACGAGGATGCCGTTCAGGGCACGCAGCGCGCTCTCGGCTCCGTCCTTGCCCGTGCCGCTCGGCGACAGCTGCGAGACGAAATGACCACGCTCGCCCACGAGACCTGGGTTGCAGTAGTCGATGATCGACCACAGATCGCCGAGGCCGTTCTCGATCGGCGTACCCGTCAGTGCGATGCGGCTGCGAGCCTCGATGCGTCGCAACTGCTGCGACACCTCGGCACCCGGATTCTTGATCGCCTGGGCCTCGTCGAGGACGACCTTGCCCCACTCGACCTTCGACAGCGCGTCGACGTCGCGCACGGCGGTGCCGTACGTCGTGATCACGAGGTCGGACCGCGTGGCCATGCGGTCCATGCCCGAGGCGCTGGTCCGGTTCTGACCATGATGGACCTCGACCTTGAGTGCGCCCGTGAAGCGTCGTGCCTCGGCCGCCCAGTTGCCCACAACGGCGGGCGGGGCGATGACCAGGGTCGGGCCGTGGCCGGTCGTCTCGCTGACGTGGGCGAGGATCGTCGGCGTCTTGCCGAGTCCCATGTCGAGCGCCAGGCAGCCGCCGAGACCGGCGTCGTCGAGGAAGCGCAGCCACGCGACCGCCTCCGCCTGATAGCTCCGGAGATCGCCGGCGAAGCCTTCGGGCGTCGTGACGTCGTCCTCGGAGATCTTCGACGCGCTCCGCAGCAGGTCGGCAGCCCAGCCGCCACCGGCGATGGTGATGCCACCGGCCAACGGCGACCCTTCGAGTCCGAGCGCCTGACGAAGCATGTCGGCGCCGGTCAACCGGGTCTGGTCGGCTCGCTCCGCCAGCGCTGCCGCCGCCTCCCGCAGGTCGGCCTTGTCGAGCTCGACCCACTTGTCGCCGGACTTCACCAGCGGTCTCGCCTCGTGGGCCAGTCGCTGGATGTCCTCGGCCGTCAGTTCGACCTCGTCGAAGAGGATCGACCAGCTGACGTTCGCCAACTGCTGCGCCCCGACGACGGACTCCTGCGTCTCGTCCGCTGTCAGGCGGAGCGCCGGTGAGGGCTTCTTCCGTGACAGCGCCGGTACGCGCACGTCGAAGCCCGCGGTCGTCAACACGTCGCCGGTGGTGCTCATCAGCTGCCACGCCTCGTCCTGGCTGAGGATGACCTCGCCTCGACGGCGACCGCCGGGACGGCTGAGCTCGGGGAAGAGCCGCTCGACTCGGGCGAGCTGCTCCTTCATCTCACGAGCACGGGTGTTGGATGCGTTGACCATCGCCACTTCGACGGGTTCCAGCACGTCGTCCACGCCCGGGCCGAGCACCGCGCAGTGCCAGGCATCGCCTTCGTCGGGTGGGTCGAGCACGATCGTGAGTGCGAACTTGGCGGTTCCCGTGACCGGCGAGACCCACTGGTCGAGCCGACGGACGAGCTCGGCACCGGCGCGGGTCGGTGCATCGAACGGGGTGCCGTCGAGCTTGGCGAGCAACGTCTCCGCCACGTCAGTGCGCGAACGAGGATCGGGTGGCGGCGCCGGGACCTCGAGGCGCTCGGCGGCCATGTTGCAGATGGTCCCCACGAGGTCGCAGAGGAGCGACTGGGTGAAGGCTCTGCCGTCCTGGCGGTTGCCAGCAGTGGCGGCCGCGCCGGGCCGCACCGCAGCCAGGTCGACGATGGTCTCGGGATCGATCAACGCTGGCTCCCAGCGCACCTCGAACGTCGACAGGTCGCGGCCGGCATCGTCGCGCTTGCGCAGCTTCTTGAGCTTGGGGACCATCCGACCCTGGGCGATCAGGCGCACCGCGAGCGCGGTGGTGAGGCCCATCCACGGCACCGTTGCGCCGATCCCGTCGGTCTCGGCCGACGCCCGCTGCGCCACCAGCCAACCGAGCGTGGCACCGAGCGGCGCCTGGAGGGTGTCGGCCTTCGACCCGTCGAGCAGCCGGATCGGCCGATGCTCCTCCCACGGGATCGATCCCCCGCCGGCGGCGTGCAACCGTTCGCGGACCTCCGCGGCGGATGCGGACGGAGCGTCGCGGCCACCGGCCCACGCGATGAGCATCCCATGCTCCCACGACAACTGCAGTTCCGTCACACCCGGTTCCACCGGGGCTTGAGGCTGTTGTGGCGAGGGCCGCTGCTGGCCGGGAGCAGCGACCTCGTCGTCCGACGGTGGCCCGATCAGCTCGGTCAGGACCTCGTCGATACGGAACGCTTCCCGGTCGAAGTCGTTGATGACCGGGAAACGCTCTGGCCCGCGCACGGACCGCTTGGTCTCGTCGATGATCTGGTCGGCTCGGTCGAGGAACCGGTAGAGCACCCGCACCCAGTCCTTCTGGAACCGGTGCAGCAGCGCCACCTGGTCGTCGTCCGCCCGGCCATCGAGGTGGGCCTGGACGATGTCTTCGAAGTCACCCGGCAGGTGGGTGACGGTCAGCGTGGAGGTGATCGTGTTCTCCGTTCACACGTTCGGCACGACCGAACACCGACGAACATCGTCGGACTCGGTCCCACCGCACAGCACCGTTGTGCCGGTCTCGTGGGACAGTCCCCCGGGACCGGAGCCCTCGCCCTGGACGGGCGGTCGTTCCGGGTGGTCGGTAGCCGGTCGGAACGGGTCAACCCGAGCAGATCGACACGTTGAACGCGTCGGAGAGTCGGGATGACCGGCCGACGAACAGTGTACCGGAGCTCAGAGGTACTTCGGAAGGATCTCCGCGATCTCCTCGGGCGTGGTCGGCGGCGCGAACCGCTCGACGACAGCGCCGGAGCGGTCGACGAGGAACTTCTCGAAGTTCCAGGTGACGTCGGCGGAGTCGCCGTCGCCGGGCTGTTCCGCCTTGAGGAAGTCGTACAGATCGCAGGCACCATCGCCGTTGACGTCGATCTTCGAGAACATCGGGAACGTCACGTCGTACTTCGACGTGGCGAACTCCAGGATCTTGGCATCGGTGCCCGGTTCCTGCTGACCGAACTGGTTGCAGGGGAACCCGAGGACCGCGAAACCGTTGTCGCGGTTGTCTTCATGCAGCGCACGCAGACCTGCGTACTGGGGCGTCAGCCCTCATTCACTGGCGACGTTGACCACGAGGCAGACGGTGTCCTTGAACTTCTCGAAGGACACCTGCTCGCCCGTGATCGACTGCATCTCGATCTCGTGGAAGGAACTCATGGCCCGCATCGTAGACCCGCCTCCCGACGACCCGCTCCCCCGCACGTTCTGGTCGCGCACGGCCTGGGGCGTGAACTTCGTCCGCTCCGGGGGCGGTGGGCTGTTGTCGACGTAGCACTCGACCGCGACCGGGGCTCCGACACGCTTGTCGATCACCTCGGCCACCTCGAGGATGCGAACGCGGTCCCCCACCCGCGCCTCGATGCGGTCGCCGACGACCACCTTGTGCGCCGGCTTCACGCCGCGGCCGTTGACCTCGACGTGCCCGCCGGTACACGCCTTGGCTGCGAGCGACCGGGTCTTGAAGACCCGGACCGCCCACAGCCACCGATCGACGCGTGTGGTTTCTATGCGGCGCTGCTCTCGAGGATGTGCACGCCGCACGCCGAGCCGAGTCCGATCACGTGGGCCATGCCGACCTTGGCGCCCTCGATCTGGCGGTCACCGGCCTCACCGCGCAGGTGATGGCACACCTCCCAGATGTTCGCGATGCCGGTCGCCGAGATGGGGTGCCCCTTCGACTGCAGGCCGCCTGACACATTGACGGGCGTCGACCCGTCGCGCCATGGCGCGCCCGACTCGAAGAAGTCGACCGCTCCACCGGGTTCGCACAGTTGCAGGTTGTCGTAGTGAACGAGCTCGGCGGTGGCGAAGCAGTCGTGCAGTTCGACGAGGTCGAGGTCCTCGGGGGACACGCCGGCCTGCTCGTACGCCTCCTTCGCCGCGACACGGGTGAGGGTGTTGACGTCGGGGAGCACCTGGCAGGCCTCCTGCCACGGGTCGGAGGTGAGTACCGACGCCGAGACCTTGACGGCACGGCGCTGCTGTTCCGCCGACAGTGTCTTGAGCTTCGCTGCCGAAACGACGACCGCAGCGGCGGCGCCGTCGCAGTTCGCCGAGCACATCGGGCGGGTGTTCGGGTAGGCGATCATCATGTCGCCCATCACCTGCTCGAGGCTCATCTCCTTCGTGTAGGCGGCGAGCGGGTTCAGCGTGGAGTGCTTGTGGTTCTTGACGCTGATCTTCGCGAACAACTCGAAGGGCGTGCCCTCGTAGTCGTTCTTGTAGAGATACTCCATGCCGACCTGGGCGAACGTGCCCGGCATCTGCTGCGTGCCGATGCGGCCGTCGGTGGTGGCGACGGCGCCGACGCGGCCAGATGGCTCCCAGTGGTGGCCGTCCTTGCTGCCACCGCCTCCCCCGGCGCCGAGCAGGCCAGCACCGGCGAGCTTCTCGACACCGACGGCGAGACCCATGTCGCACTCGCCGGCCTTGATCGCCATGATCGCCGTGCGCAGCGCGGTGGCGCCGGTGGCGCAGGCGTTCTGCACGTTGTAGACGGGGATGCCGGTCTGGCCGATCTGCTTCTGCAACTGCTGACCGAAGGTCTGGCCGACGAGGTTTCCGTAGGCGAGGATCCCCATGTCTCCCATCGACACGTCGGCGTCGGCGAGGGCCGCCATCGCCGCCTGGGCGCCCAGGTCCTGGATGTCGAGGTCGGGATGCTTCCCGAACTTCGTCATGTTGATCCCGAGGATGAATACGTCTTCACTCATGCGCTTGCTCCCTCTGCGGGTTCGAATCCGAAGCCGATCGCTTCGATGCCGTCGTCGTCGGTGCCGAGCGACGTGGTCGCCAGGCGCACCTTCATGCCGAGCTTCACGTGCTCGTCGTCGGGTTCGGTGTTGATCACGTTCCCCCGGACGCTGGTGCCGTCGCAGTCGATGACCCCGGCCACGAACGGCACCGGAACACCGGGGGCGGCGAAGGCCACGATCGTGAACGACGTGAGCACGCCCTCGGTCGCGACCTCGACCTCGCGGAAGTCGGTTCCGAAACACGAGGCACACGCGTTCCGGCGGTCGAAGTACCTGGCGCCGCACGATGTGCATTCGTTGGCCACGAGATGAGGCCTGTCGCCCAGGCGGAGGTAATCCACGTGGGGAATCTGTGTCTTGGTCGACACCGCAACTCCTTGTCGTCGGCCGTCGTCATGACCCGCGTCCCTCGGGCACTAGACATCGGCGATGGTTGGTACAGCCAGCATCCCAGACAGGCAACGTGCGATGCCAACCCGTGGGAGGCCGATGCCGACCCGCGCACGACCGTCGATCGCCATAGGGTCCGTGCCGTGGTGGATGTCGAACTCGAGCGTCTGGCTGCAGCCGGAGACCCCGACGCCCCCATCCCCGACGACGCCATTCCCTTCGCGGATCACCTGGCAGCCGATGGTCGGACCGACCTGCTCCCCGACTGGTACATGCCGAGCCCGATGGTGGGCACACCATTGCTCCGAGGGTGGCGACGCGTGATCGCCTGGATCGTCGTGATCGGATTCCTCCTGATCGCCGCCTCCGGACTCTGCAACACCTACGGCGTGCTCGAGGTCGCCTGAGCCGCGCCTACAGATCCACGATCTCGGTGGCCGTGTAGACACCGACGAGTTCCAGGCCGGATTCGCCCGTGATCTCGGTGGTCATGCAGATCGAACCGTCTTCGAGGTGCAACAACTCCGTCGTCCCGGCCTGATCGACCGAGGTCGACCCAGCGAGATCGGAGGTGACGCTGAAGAAGGCGGCCGTCTCACCGTCGCCGACGTCGCTGAACATGCCACCCGAGTCGCCGACTTCGAGGATCGGGAGCGCATCGGCGTCGGGCGCGTTGAACACGTCCAGTCCGGTCGCGACCAAGGTGTTTCCCGGCGGCACCTCGGGAACCGTGAACGACCACGACGTGTCGTCGGGCATGTCGAAGTCCGCGAGATAGATCGTCCATGCGACGCCGTCGAAGCGTCGGAGCGCGACGGCATCGACCACTGTCATCGTTTCGCGCGCACCGTCGCCGTCGTATCGGATCTCGACGTCGAAGGGCACCGCCGCCGGGCACTCGGAGGGCCGCGTCGAGCCCGGGTCATCGACGCTCACATCCACGCCGTCCTCGTCACCGCACGACGTCGCTCCGAGCGTGAGACCGCCCGCGACGAGCACCGCCACAACTGCCCGCATGTTCACCATGAGGTCGAGTCTCGTCGACGGGATCCCGTCGAGCGCGGATTCGGAGTCGGGATCGAGCCTGGACGCGGAAGGACCCGCCGGTCAGGCGGGTCCTCCACGCAGTGCGATGTCGAGCGATCAGCCGATGCAGGCCATGAGGTCTTCGAGGAGTTCCGGCGGCAGGTCGTTGCCCGGGTCGCCGGAGACGAGCGTCTGTGCGAACAGATCGGCGAACGCGTCCTCGTCGAAGCTGTCCTCCACGCAGGACTTGACGTCGTCCGGCACCTCGTCGCCGAGGTCGGAGAGGAAGGCGTCGGTCAGGTTGATGTCGCACTTGCCGAAACTGGCGGCGACGGCATCCGCCTGCTCCTCGGACACGTCGAGCCCGATGTCGGCGAGATCGCTCGAGCCTTCGAGGTCCTCGGGGCTGAGCCCCGCGTCCTCGAACGCCGACGGTCCGCCGATGGCGTCGACCAGTTCCCGCGAGAGGCAGTCGACCTCGTCGTCGGAGAAGGGGACGTCGCCCTCGCTGCGGATCGACGCGGCGACCGCGTCGGAGTACTCGTTCGACTCGGCGCTGCTGCCACCGCCGTCATCGCCACAAGCGGCGAAGAGCATGCCCCCAGCCAGGAGGGCGCCCACGAATTTGGTCTTGTTCACGTTGTCAATCCTTCTCGTCGATGAAACCGACTCCGCCGGAGACGGCGGACGAACCCTACGGCATCGCTCCGACGACACGGACCATCCTGATCGGGAGGAGTCAGGTGACGACCCGCACAACGAGAGCGAGCGCCGAGACCACCAGGACCACCAGCACGGCTCGTTCGAACGTACGCCCGCCCAGCCGGGCCCGCAGCGCGGTTCCCACCGGGATCATCGCGAGCACCGGAACGAACGCCAGCGCCGAGACCAGCGTCCGGTCCGCGTCGAACTCTCCGCTCGCCGCCAGCAACACGAGTTGCACGAATCCCGACAGCCCGAAGATCAGCGTCACCGAGAACACGTACGTCTGCTTCGGAAGTCGATAGCCGTGCAGCCAGGTGGCCA
>JAPKDO010000049.1 GCA_028822535.1 Acidimicrobiales bacterium | reverse complement strand
CTCAGCGTCCAACCTTGTCGTGTCGTACAGATCAAGACCCAAGAGCACGACGGGTACAACGCGTTGCAGGTCACTTTCGGCCAGCGCGACCCCCGCAAGCTCACCATGCCCGAGGCCGGCCACTTCGCCGCCGCCGGCGTCGACCCCGGTCAGACCGTGGTCGAGCTGCGCCTCGACGACGTGTCCGACTACGAGGTGGGTCAGTCCATCGCGGCAGACCTCTTCGCGGCGGGCGAGCTCGTCGACGTGACCGGTGTGTCGAAGGGCAAGGGCTTCGCCGGCGTGATGAAGCGTCACGGCTTCGGCGGTGCTCCCGCGAGCCACGGCGCTCACCGCAACCACCGTAAGCCCGGTGCCATCGGTGCCTGCGCAACGCCCGCCCGGGTGTTCAAGGGGCAGAAGATGTCCGGTCGCATGGGCAACGAGAAGGTCACCACCATGAACCTGACCGTGGTCGAGGCCGATCCCGAGCGCGAGATCGTCTTGATCCGTGGCTCGGTGCCCGGCCCGAAGAAGACCACGATCCTGATCCGCGACGCGGTGAAGCAGGGGGCAACGGCATGACCTCGATCGACATCAAGAACATCGCCGGCGACACGGTCGGTTCCGTCGACCTCGACGACGAGCTGTTCGGCATCGAGCCGAACGTCTCGGTCATGCACCAGGTCGTGACCGCCCAGCTGGCCGGCAAGCGTGCCGGTACGCAGTCCACCAAGACGCGCGCCGAGGTGCGCGGCGGTGGCGCCAAGCCGTGGAAGCAGAAGGGCACCGGTCGCGCCCGTCAGGGTTCGATCCGCTCGCCCCAGTGGCGTGGCGGCGGTGTCGCTCTCGGCCCGAAGCCCCGCAAGTACGACCAGCGCACCCCGAAGAAGATGGTGAAGCTGGCGCTGCGGTCCGCCCTGTCGGACCGGGCACAGTCCGAGCGCATCGTCGTGCTCGACTCGTGGGGCCTCGACGAGCCGAAGACCAAGACCGCCCGCGTGGCGCTCGAGACGCTCGGCACCGACGGCCGCATCCTCGCCGTGGTCGGGCGCGACGACGTCAACGCCACGAAGAGCCTGGCCAACCTGCCCAACGTGCACGTCTGCGAGCCGGGTGAACTCAACGCCCACGACATCCTCGTGAGCGACTGGATGGTCTTCACCCAGGCCACCCTGCCCACGTCGGCCCCGGCCGCTGCGAAGGAGTCCGCCTGATGGACGCCCGCTCCGTCATCATCGAACCGGTCGTCTCCGAGAAGAGCTACGACCTCATCGAGTCGAACGTGTACACGTTCGTCGTCCACCCGGATGCGAACAAGACCCAGATCCGCAAGGCCATCGAAGAGATCTTCGAGGTCCGGGTGCTGAAGGTGAACACGCTCAACCGCAAGGGCAAGCGCATGCGCAACCGGCGTACCGGTGCGTTCTCGGCGCGAGCCACCGTCAAGCGAGCCATCGTCACGGTCCACGCCGATGACTCCATCGACCTGTTCGAGGGGGTCTGATCATGCCGGTTCGCAAGCGCAAGCCGTCCAGCCCAGCCCGCCGTTTCCAGACGGTCGCCGACTTCTCGGAGATCACGAAGGACACGCCGGAGAAGACGCTGCTCGCCAAGAAGACGAGCACCGGTGGTCGCAACAGCGACGGCCGCATGACGTCACGTCACCGCGGTGGCGGCCACAAGCAGCGCTACCGCAAGGTCGACTTCCGTCGCACCAAGGACGGCGTCGAGGCCAAGGTCGTCGCGGTCGAGTACGACCCCAACCGCAACTGCCGCATCCTGCTGCTCCACTACGTGGACGGCACCAAGAGCTACATCCTCGCCCCCAAGGGCGTGAAGGTCGGCGACCGGGTCCAGTCGGGCCAGGGCTCGGAGATCTCCGGCGGCAACGCCATGGAGCTCCGCTACATCCCCGTCGGTACCGTCGTCCACAACGTCGAGCTGCAGCCTGGTGGCGGCGGCAAGATGGGTCGCTCGGCCGGCACCGCCATCCAGCTCGTCGCCAAGGAGGGCACGCACGCCACGCTGCGGCTGCCGTCCTCGGAGATGCGCCGGGTCCCGATCGACTGCCGTGCCACCGTCGGTGAAGTCGGCTTCGCCGAAGCCGACCTCATCAAGATCGGCAAGGCCGGCCGCAACCGCTGGAAGGGCGTCCGCCCGCAGTCTCGCGGTGTCGTGATGAACCCGGTCGACCACCCCCATGGTGGTGGCGAGGGCAAGACCTCCGGTGGCCGTCACCCGGTCTCTCCGTGGGGCAAGCCCGAGGGCCGCACCCGCGACAAGAAGAAGAAGTCCAACGATCAGATCGTGCGTCGCCGCCGTACCCGCGGCTCGCGGCGATAGGAGTCACGATGCCCCGTTCACTCAAGAAGGGTCCGTTCGTCGACGACCACCTGCTCAAGAAGGTCGACGAGCTGAACGAGAAGAACGAGAAGAAGGTCATCAAGACCTGGTCTCGTCGATCCACGATCATCCCCGACATGGTCGGTCACACGATGGCCGTCCACGACGGTCGCAAGCACGTGCCCGTCTACGTCACCGAGGCGATGGTCGGCCACAAGTTGGGCGAGTTCGCTCCCACCAAGGTGTTCAAGTTCCATGCCGGCATGGAACGGACGGCGAGGCGCTAGCGATGACTGCTGCCAAGACCAACGAACGCCCGGGCACCCGTGCCCAGGTCAAGAACGTGGGCATGTCGGCCACCAAGGCCCGCGTCGTCCTGAACCTGATCCGCGACAAGTCGATCGACGAGGCGAGCGATCTGCTCACCTACACCGAGCGCGAGGCCGCCGCCGTCATCGGCAAGCTCCTCGACTCGGCGGTCGCGAATGCCGAGCACAACGACCAGATCGATCCCGAGACGCTCTTCGTCTCGGCGTGTTACGCCGACGAGGGCCGCACGATGTATCGCTGGCGCCCCCGGGCCCGTGGTCGTGCCACACGGATCCGCAAGCGCACCTGTCACATCACGCTCATCGTGAGCCCGATGTCGGCCGACATGCTCGCCGTCGAGCAAGCCAAGCGCGAAGCCATCCCCGGTAGTCGTGCCGCCCGCCGTCGTGGCCAGGAAGCGGCCGATCGCGCCGCCCGGGTCGCTGCATCGCAGGACGACGACGAGGAAATCGTCGACACCACGGCCGACGCCGTCGAGGTCGCCGACGACGCCGAGACCACCGAGGCGCCGATCACGGACACCGACACGACCGAAGAGACCGAGACGACCGAGTCCGTCGAGGACGAAGGCATCGTCGACACCACGGTGGAAGCGACCACCGAAGACGCTGCAGACGACACGGACGAGGAAGAGAAGTAATGGGCCAGAAGATCCACCCGTACGGGTTCCGCCTCGGCATCACCACCGAGTGGAAGAGCCGCTGGTTCGCCGACGGTGACGAATACCGCGACTACGTCATCGAGGACTGGAAGATCCGCGACTTCCTCATGACCGAGCTGCCGCACGCGGCGATCAGCCGTGTCGAGATCGAGCGCACCCGCGAGAAGCTGCGCGTCGACGTGCACACGGCTCGTCCGGGCATCGTCATCGGTCGCAAGGGCTCCGAGGCCGACCGCCTCCGCGCCGGCCTCACCAAGATCTCGGGGAACCCCAAGGTCCAGCTCAACGTGGTCGAGATCAAACAGCCCGAGCTCGACGCCGCCCTCATCGCGCAGGGTGTCGCCGACCAGCTCGCCGGCCGTGTCGCGTTCCGTCGTGCCATGAAGCGGGCCGTCCAGTCCGCTCAGAAGGCCGGCGCCCTCGGCATCCGGGTCCAGTGCTCTGGCCGTCTCGGCGGCGCGGAGATGTCCCGCACCGAGTGGTACCGCGAGGGACGTGTCCCGCTGCACACCCTTCGTGCCGACATCGACTACGGCTTCCGCGAGGCCAAGACCACGGCCGGGCGCATCGGCGTCAAGGTCTGGATCTACAAGGGCGAGATCCTGCCCTACAAGGCTGCGTTCGACGACAAGATCAACCGTGAGGCCGCCATGGCCGTCGGCGAGACGTCGGGTCAGCCCGCTGCTCCCGTCGTGTCGTCCGCCGCACGGCGTGCCGCCGCCGAAGCCGAGGCCGCACCGGCCGAGGGCGACGCCCCCGCCGCCGAAGGCGACGCGCCGGCCGACGCCGTCGAGCCGCTGATCAAGGAAGCCGATCCCGAACTCGAGCGCTTGCTCGCCGAGGAAGAAGAGATCGAGCGCCAGACGAAGGAGCGGCACGAGACGCCGCACTTCCGCGACGGGCAGGACTGAGGAGCGCCAAGATGCTGATGCCCAAGAAGGTCAAGCACCGCAAGACCCACCGCGGTCGCACCAAGGGAACCGCCAAGGGCGGGACCGAGGTCTCCTTCGGTGAATACGGCATCCAGGCCCTCGAGCCCGGATGGATCACCGCCCGCCAGATCGAGGCCGCCCGTATCGCCATGACGCGTCGCACGCGCCGTGGCGGCAAGGTCTGGATCAACATCTTCCCGGACAAGCCCGTGACGCAGAAGCCGGCCGAGACCCGGATGGGCTCCGGCAAGGGCAACGTCGAGTCGTGGGTCGCCGTCGTGCGCCCCGGCCGTGTGCTCTTCGAACTGTCGTACCCCGAAGAAGACGTCGCCCGCGAGGCGATCGACCGGGCCATCCAGAAGCTCCCGATCCGGGCCCGCTTCGTGACCCGTGAGGAGGCGCTCTAGTGGCCACCAACATCCTGATCGACCTCGACGACGAGTCCCTCGTCGCCCGTCTGGCCGAGGCACGCGAAGAACTGTTCAACCTGCGGTTCCAGAACGCCACCGGGCAGCTGAGCAACACCGCCCGCATCACCGAGGTCAAGCGAGAGATCGCCCGTTGCCTCACCGAGACCCGTGCCCGCGAGATCGCGGCCGCCGAAGCCCTGGAGGCTTCCGAATGAGCACCACCGAGACCGAGACTGAGCGCGCCACACGCAAGCTCCGCGAGGGCGTCGTCACGTCGACCTCGATGAACAAGACCATCGTGGTGACGGTCGAGTCCCGCAAGCCGCACCCCCGGTACGGCAAGACCATGGCGCGGAACACGAACTTCTACGCCCACGACGAGTCCAACGACGCCAACGAAGGCGATCGCGTCCGGATCATGGAGACCCGGCCGATCAGCAAGTCGAAGCGTTGGCGTCTCGTCGAGATCCTCGAGCGAGCGAAGTAGGCCCCCGAGATGATCCAGCAGGAATCACGACTCCGAGTCGCCGACAACAGTGGTGCCAAGGAAGTGCTGTGCATCAAGGTGCTCGGCGGCTCCAAGCGGCGCTACGCCGGCATCGGCGACGTCTTCGTCGCCACCGTCAAGGACGCCCTCCCGGGCGCGGCCGTCAAGAAGGGCGAGGTCGTCAAGTGCGTCGTCGTCCGCACGAAGAAGGAACGGCGCCGTCCCGACGGCAGCTACATCCGCTTCGACGAGAACGCCGCCGTCCTCATCAACGACCAGCGCCAACCGCGCGGTACCCGCATCTTCGGCCCGGTTGGCCGCGAGTTGCGTGACGCGAAGTTCATGCGCATCGTCTCCCTCGCCCCTGAGGTGCTGTGATGAAGAACTCGATGAAGATCCGCAAGGGCGACAACGTCCGCGTGCTGACCGGCAAGGACCGTGGCAAGGAGGGTGAAGTCATCACCGCCCTGCCCGAGGTCCGCAAGGTCATCGTCGACGGCGTGAACGTCGCCAAGAAGCACCAAAAGCCCCGCTCCGCAACCATGCAGGGCGGCATCATCGACAAGGACATGCCGATCCCGGTGGCCAACGTGGCACTCCTGTGCGACGGCTGCGGCCCGACCCGAGTCGGCTACCGCGTCGACCCGGACGGCACCAAGAGCCGGGTCTGCAAGAAGTGCGGAAAGGACCTCGACTGATGTCAGTGGACGCCAAGGCGCCGACCATGCCCCGTATGCGGGCCCGGTACAAGGAAACGCTGCGGGATCAGCTCAAGGAGAGCCTCGAGCTCCCCAACGTGATGATGGTCCCCAAGCTCGACAAGATCTCCGTGAACATGGGCGTCGGTGACGCCATTAACCAGGCCTCCCTGCTCGAAGGCGCGATCAACGACCTCACGATCATCACCGGCCAGAAGCCGCTGACGACGAAGGCCAAGAAGTCGATCGCGAACTTCAAGCTCCGCGAGGGCAACGCCATCGGCTGCAAGGTCACCCTCCGCGGCGACCGCATGTACGAGTTCTTCGATCGCCTGGTCTCGGTGGCGATCCCCCGTATCCGCGACTTCCGGGGACTCAACCCCCGCAGCTTCGACGGCAACGGGAACTACACGTTCGGTGTCACCGAACAGCTCATCTTCCCCGAGATCGACTACGACGCCGTGGACATCGTCCGAGGGATGGACATCACGATCGTCACCACCGCACGCACCGATGCCGAGGGACGGGCCCTGCTCGACGCCTTCGGCTTCCCCTTCCGAAAGGACAGTTGAGACAGTGGCGAAGACAGCGCTGATCAACAAGGCCAACAAGAAGCCCAAGTTCAAGGTGCGCGGGTACACACGCTGCCGCCGCTGCGGTCGCCCTCGTTCGGTGATCCGCAAGTTCGGCCTGTGCCGGGTGTGCTTCCGGGAAATGGCGCACAACGGGGAGATCCCCGGTGTGACCAAGGCGAGCTGGTGAGGTGACCGAATCATGACGATGACCGACCCCATCGCCGACATGCTCACCCGTGTCCGCAACGCCAACATCGCCAAGCACGACGACGTCACGATGCCGTCGTCGAAGCTCAAGGAATCGCTCGCCGAGCTCCTCAAGGCCGAGGGCTACATCGAGGACTTCACGACGACCGACCGTCCGGACCGCCCCGGCAAGTTCCTGTCGATCGACATGAAGTACTCGCCCGAGCGTGAGCGCACCATCTCCGGCATCAAGCGCATCTCGAAGCCGGGCCTGCGCGTGTACAAGAAGTCCGACGAGATCCCTCGCGTCCTCGGTGGCCTCGGCGTTGCCGTGTTGTCGACCTCGCAGGGACTCATGACCGACCGAGAGGCTCGCCGGCGACACGTCGGTGGCGAGATCCTCTGTTTCGTCTGGTAGGAGGCGACGATGTCCCGCATCGGCAAGGCTCCGATCACCATCCCCTCCGGCGTCGAACTGACCGTCGGCACCCGTGAGGTCACCGTCAAGGGCCCGAAGGGCACCCTGACCCAGGACCTCCCCGGCGACATCACCGTGCGCCAGGACGGCGATGACATCTTGGTCGAGCGCCCCGACGACACCCGGCAGAACCGTGCCCTGCACGGCCTGACCCGGGCGTTGATCGCCAACATGGTCGAAGGCGTCACCAAGGAGTTCACCAAGGAACTCGAGATCATCGGCGTCGGTTACCGCGCCACGCCCAAGGGTGACGACAAGCTCGAACTCGCCCTCGGCTACAGCCACAGCATCGACTACGCGGCACCCGCAGGCGTGACCTTCGAGGTGCCCGCACCCACGCAGGTCATCGTGCGCGGCGTCGACAAGCAACAGGTCGGCCAGGTCGCCGCTGAGATCCGCGACTTCCGCAAGCCCGAGCCGTACAAGGGCAAGGGTGTCCGCTACAAGGACGAATACGTCGTCCGCAAGGCCGGCAAGGCCGGTAAGTAGGCATCATGAGCAGCACCGCCAAGAAGAAGCAGGTCGGACGCGATCGGCGTCATCGCCGGGTTCGCAAGAAGGTCGAAGGCACGCCCCAGCGCCCCCGCCTCGCCGTCTTCCGTTCGTCCAAGCACATCGTGGCCCAGGTCATCGACGACATCACCGGCGTCACGCTGGCGTCGGCGTCGACCCACGAGGCCTCCTACGACGGCTACGGCGGCAACGCCGAGGCCGCCGCCAAGATCGGAGCGCTCGCCGCCGAGCGCGCCAAGGCCGCCGGAATCGACAAGGTCGTCTTCGACCGGGGCGGTAACCGCTACCACGGCCGGGTCAAGGCCCTCGCCGAGGCAGCCCGCGAAGCCGGACTGGAGTTTTGAGGAACTGACATGGCAGAACAACGAGGTCGCGGTCGTCGCGACGAACCCCAGGCCAACCCCCGTCAGTCGGGCGACGCGACCCTCCGGGAGTCGCGGGTCATCAACATCAACCGCGTTGCGAAGGTCGTCAAGGGCGGTCGTCGCTTCAGCTTCACGGCCCTCGTGGTGATCGGTGACGGCAACGGCCGCGTCGGCCTCGGCTACGGCAAGGCCAAGGAGGTGCCCCTCGCGATCCAGAAGGGCACCGAGGAAGCCCGCCGGAACCTCTTCGAGGTCCCGCTCGCCGGTGACACCATCGTCCATCCCATCGTGGGTGAGCTCGGCGCCGGTCGCGTCATGCTCAAGCCCGCTGCGCCCGGTACCGGCGTCATCGCCGGCGGCGCCGCCCGCATCATCCTCGAAGAGGCCGGTGTGCACGACGTGCTCTGCAAGTCGCTCGGTTCGGCCAACCACATCAACGTGGCCCGCGCCACCATCAACGGCCTCAAGTCGCAGCGCCGTCCGGACGAGATCGCCCGCCTCCGTGGCATCCCCGCCGACACCTTCGTGCCCAAGGGTCTGCTCGAGGCGTACAACGAGTCCGAGAAGGCCCGTGGTCGCGGCCCGAAGACCGAGGCCGGTGCTTCCGCATGAGCCCGACCTCCGAAGGTCAGATCACCGTGACCCAGATCAAGTCGGCCATCGGTACCAAGCCCAAGACCCGCGGCACCCTTCGTGCGCTGGGCCTTCGTGGTATCGGCCAGTCGAACACCCTTCCCGACCGCCCCGAGATCCGCGGCATGATCGCCCGGGTCCCGCACCTCATCACCGTCGAAGAATCGGTGTCCGGAGAAGCCTGATGTACAAGCTCCACGACCTCAAGCCCAACGACGGCGCCAACCGTGCGCGCAAGCGCGTCGGCCGTGGCACCGGTGGCAAGGGCGGCAAGACCGCCGGCCGCGGTACCAAGGGCCAGAAGGCACGCAACACGGTCCGCCTCGGTTTCGAGGGCGGCCAGATGCCGCTGTACATGCGGGTCCCCAAGCGTCGGGGCTTCAACAACCCCTTCCGCGTCGAGTACCAGGCCATCAACCTCGACACCCTCGAGGAAGCCGGTCTCGCCGACGTCACGCCCGAGGCGCTGCACGGCAAGGGCCTCGTGCGCAAGAAGGCACTGGTGAAGATCCTGGGTCGTGGTGAGGTCACCTCGGCCATGAACGTCAAGGCCCACAAGTTCTCGAAGTCGGCTGAAGAAGCCATCACCGCCGCCGGCGGTACTGTCGAGACCCTCCCCCTCCCGTGGGGAGACCGGCGCCCGCCGGCCAAGGGCAACCAGTTCACGAACCGCTGATCGACCCTCCGAGGAACCCGTGTTCCAGAGCCTGAAGTCGCTCGCCCGAGTCGCATCGATCTCGGACCTGCGCAAGAAGCTGCTGTTCGTGGTCTTCATGATCGCCCTGTACCGGGCGGGCTCCGCCATCCCGGCGCCGGGCATCGACCTCGACGCCGTCCAGAACCTCAAGGAGCAGGCGGAAGAG
Source organism: Acidimicrobiales bacterium (assembly GCA_028822535.1). GTDB lineage: Bacteria > Actinomycetota > Acidimicrobiia > Acidimicrobiales > Salinilacustritrichaceae > Salinilacustrithrix. The sequence goes on along the minus strand of JAPKDO010000049.1, from coordinate 7,554 downwards.
GGTGCCGGCGTGCTCGGCTTCCTCACGCTCTTCTCCGGTGGCGCGCTGACCCAGTTCGCGTTGTTCGCGCTGGGGATCATGCCCTACATCACCAGTTCGATCATCATGCAGATCCTCACGGTGGTGATTCCCCGGCTCGAGCAGTGGCAACAGCAGGGCGCGGTCGGCCAACGCAAGATCACGCAGTGGACCCGCTACCTCACGGTGGCGATCGCCCTGTTGCAGTCGACGGGTCTGGCGTTCCTCTTCCACAACGGTGGTGGCGGCCTCCTGGGCGGCGGCACGGGCGGTGTCGACCTCGGCATCGACCTCTTCGGTGGTGACGAGAACTTCAACACCGGCCGGATCCTCATCGTGGTCCTCACGTTGACCGCCGGTACGGCGCTGCTCATGTGGATGGGCGAGCTCATCACCCAGCGCGGCATCGGCAACGGCATGTCGCTGCTGATCTTCGCCTCGGTCGTGTCGAGCTTCCCGGTCGCCGGCGCCCAGATCAACGCCGAGCGCGGCATGGGCCTGCTCATCCCGCTGCTCGGACTCGCCGTGGCGATCATGGTGGCGATCGTGTTCGTCGAGCTCGGTCAACGCCGGATCCCCGTGCAGTTCTCCAAGCGCGTGGTCGGCAACCGGATGACCGGCGGCCAGTCCACCTACATCCCGCTCAAGGTGAACCAGTCGGGTGTCATCCCCGTGATCTTCGCGAGTTCGGTGCTCTACCTGCCGCTGCTGCTCACCAACATTCTCCCCGCCGACCAGAGCTGGGCCGTGAGCGTGCAGTCGTGGGTGAACGACAACCTCGTGCAGCCCGACTCGCTCGTCTACATCCTCGTGTACGGCCTGCTCATCATCGGCTTCGCCTACTTCTACACGGCGATCCAGTTCGACCCGGCCCAGCAGGCCGACACCATCCGCAAGCAGGGTGGCTACATCCCGGGCATCCGTCCCGGCCCTCAGACCGAGCGCTACCTGGGCCGCATCCTCAACCGGATCACGCTTCCCGGCGCCCTGTTCGTGGCCATGATCGCCCTGCTCCCGTCGATCCTCCTCGCCACCGCCGACATCAACAACTTCCCCTTCGGCGGGATCTCGGTCCTCATCGCCGTCGGCGTCATGCTCGAGATGATGAAGCAGATCGACTCGCAGCTGATGATGCGCAACTACGAGGGCTTCCTCAACTAGCCCGCACACGGGATCTTGCGTCAACGGTGGCGCACCGTGCACAACGATTGACGCAAGATCCGCTCACAGGCGCGTGCGGAGTTCGCGCAGCAGGCCCGGCAGGTCGGTCGCCAGCTTGCGGGCGCGGACTCGCAGGACGGTCCACCCGGCGGTGACCAATGCCTCGGTCCGTGCGGCGTCGTCCTCGCCGACGTCGACGTCGTCGTGCTGGATGCCATCGACCTCGATCGCGATCTTCAGAGCGGGGTACGCCAGGTCGAGTCGTCGGGTCCGGCCGCCGACACGAAGCTCGTGCTGGCGCACGGGCGGAGCGAGACCGGCATCGAGGATCGCGTCCAGCACTACGAGTTCCGGACCGGACTCCGACGTCCCGGCGATCGTGAAGTAGCGGTCGAGCCAGTCGCGCAACGACCCGCTGCCAGTTCGCCCCTGGCGCTTGTGACGGAGGTAGGTGTGCAGGAGCTGATCGCTGCTGATTCCGTGTCCGTGCCGGATCTCGCGGATCGTGTGCTTGAACCGAGCGAAGGAGACGACGCCGCCGAGGTCGACCGCCAGACGTCGGAGCCCGGTCGTCGGGATACCGTCGATGACGATCCGATCCGCCATCGCCAGGTCGAGTGACTCGTGGGTGATCAACCATGGTCGGCGAAGCCGCCGCCCCCGTGGGACCGTGATCTCGGGCCGAGGCCGGTCGAGGCCTCCCACACCGTGGAGCGCAGCGCTCGCCCGATGCGAGATCAGCGAGCCCGCCGGCGCCAACAGGACGCCGGCCATGAGCTGGCGCCTCCAGGTCATCGCGACCCCCGTCGGGCCGTAGAGCCCGGTGTCGACCGTTTCCCACACGCCGTTCCGGAGCAGGTGGCGGACGCACGCCTCGGAGTTCCCGAGACGGATGGACTGACGGCGGGTGATGAGCGAGTGTTGGGCGCGCAACAGCGGGGCTGCGAGTTCGATCAGCGGGTACACGACTTCCTCCGAGAGCAGGCTCGACCGGGGGAAGTCGGCGGCGACCGTAGCACCACCCACAGAGGCCTGGATCTTGCGTCAATCGACGTTCACAGGTATCCACGATTGACGCTAGATCCCGTGTGGGGGGTAGCTTTTCGACGGGGCGAAACCCCGCCGGTTAGTGTCTGCGGACCATGATTCCCAGCGCCTGCGCACCATGATCCCCGGTGCTCGACTCGTGATGCTCGGCCGGCAAGGTGCCGGCAAGGGCACCCAGTGCACCCGGCTGTCGCGCCATTTCGTGGTGCCCCACATCAGCACGGGCGACATGTTGCGGGCCGCTGTCAAGGAGGGCACCGCCTTCGGGCAGAAGGCCCAGGAGTACATGTCTGCCGGCGAACTCCTTCCCGACGACGTCATCATCGGCATCGTCGAGGAGCGTCTGGTCAAGGACGACACGCGTGAACGCGGCTACATCCTCGACGGGTTCCCCCGCACCGAGGAGCAAGCCGCGACGCTGGCCTCGATCACGAGCGAACAGCCACTCGACATGGTCGTCGACCTCGACGTGCCGACTCAGGTCGTGCTCGGTCGGCTGGCGAGTCGCCGAGTCTGCGTCGACTGTGGCGCCAACTACTCGGTCCAGACGCCTCCCAAGCACAACTGGACGTGCGACCACTGCGGTGGAGAGGTCATCCAGCGTGAAGACGACACCGAGGAGGCGATCCAACGCCGTCTCGACCTCTACGAGGAAGAGACCGCGCCACTCGTCGACTGGTACCGCAAGCGCGACCTGCTGATGGTCGTCGATGGTGACGGCAACGCCGACGAGGTCACCGCCCGTCTCGTCCGCGCCATCGAGTCCGCCCGCACCTGACCGCCCGCACACGCTGATGGTCTTTCGCCGCAAGCCCGACGAGGTGGCCGTGATGCGTCGCGCCGGCCGCGTCGTGGCCGAGATGCATGCCGTGTGTCGCGAAGCGACCGCGCCGGGGGTGACGACGGCACACCTCGACCGTCTCGCACGCGATGTGCTCGACCGACGAGGCGCCACGTCCAACTTCCTCGGCTATCACGGATTCCCCGCGGTGATCTGCGCCAGCGTCAACGACGAGGTGGTCCACGGGATCCCCGGCGGACGGACGCTCGAGGCCGGCGACATCATCTCGATCGACTGCGGAGCGATCATCGACGGTTGGCACGGCGACGCAGCCTTCACGATGGGTGTGGGCGAGATCAGCGCCGACGACGACGCACTGATCGAGACCGGGCGACGTTCGCTCGATGCAGCCATCGAGGTCATGCACGTCGGGAACACCATCGGCGACATCGGCCACGCCACCGAGTCGACGGCGATTGCCGGCGGCTGCAGTGTCCTGCGTGACTACACCGGCCATGGGATCGGGCGGGCCATGCACGAGGCGCCCGACGTCCCGAACCACGGCAAGCCGGGCAAGGGGCGCACGTTGAAGGCCGGCATGGTGCTCGCCGTCGAACCCATGGTCGTCGCCGGCGACCCAGAGGTCGCCGAACTCGACGACGGTTGGACCGTGGTCACCGCCGACGGATCTCGCGCGGTGCACTGGGAACACTCCATCGCCATCACCGACGACGGCCCCCAGATCCTGACGTTGCTCTGAACCGCCGGCGGCCGGTGCTCTCTACGTCCGCCGCGGTGCGCACCCGCTCGAGTCGGCCATCGGAGTCGTTGGTGGGTTGTTGGCGGCCAGTGACAATGTCCGTGCATGGACAGCGGTACCGGTCTGCCGGTGAGCGCGAAGGTGTCGAGAGCAGCTACGGCCGACAAACGGCGTGGGGTCGTGGTCCACCTCTTGGTGGTCAGTCTCCTGGTGGCGCTGATCCCCTGGATCCGACCCGAGGCTGCTTCGGCGCGCCTGACAGAACCGACCGCTCCGGACAGCAAGGCTGGCGTCGAGGAACCAGCCACCCCCCAACAGGTGTTCCCGAGCAGCGGTACGCCCGATGATGCGCCGGTGCGGTTCGCTGGTGCGACCGGGACCCTGATGCCGCTGCCCGACGGTGCGGGCGGCTATGGACGCACCACACAACTCGTGACCGGCGATGTCAATGGGGATCTGATCGACGACGTCGTCGCCGTCCGGGACGTGTTCAACGCGAACCGAACGGCGTTGAGCATCGCCATGGGCGAGGGCGACGGCACGCTCGCCGCACCGAGCTTCGTCGACCTGGACTCGTCGCTCACCCCCAACAATCGTGGCGGACTCGACCTCGGCGACTTCGACGGTGACGGCGCTCTCGACATCGCCGTCGGGGTGCGCAATCCGATCCTGACCCGGGTCTTCCTCAACGACGGCGCCGGCGGGTTCGTCGATGACGCCGACAACACGATCGACCTCATCACCGACAAGCCGAGCAACCTCTTCGCCGCTGACGTCGACGGCGACGGCACAACCGATCTCCTCGTCGTCGAGACGGTCGGCTCGACCCGGATGCTGAACTTCTACCGCAACCTGGGGAGCGGATCGTTCGATACGGGGACGGAGTTGTTCAGCGCGACCCGAGACATCATGGCCGTCGACATCGGCGACCTCACCGGCGACGGGCTCGCGGACATCGCCCTCGCCGACTCCGTCAGCACGGTGCACGTGCTCGTCCAGCGGGCAGTCGACGCCGACCCGCTCAACAACGTCTTCGACGACGACGGTCCCGAGACCGAACTCAACGGTGGTGACGACCTCGCAGGCAATGCCACACAGCTCTGGATCACGCCCGACCTCACCGGCGATGCGTTCGGTGACGTGGTGATCGTGTCCCGCGACGACAAGGGTTGCCTGTCGACTGTCACGAGCAGAGCGTGCCTGGTCGTCGCCGCCGGGGATGGTGCCGGCGGGCTCTCGAGCCCCGAAGCGGTCGACGCCGACGAGGACGACCTCGACGACAACGGCCGCACCGCACCGCTGGTCGACACGTACTACATCGACTACCCGACGACACCGCCGGCTCCCGCCGACCTCGACGGCGACGGGCTCCTCGAGTTCGTGATCTCGGGGAACAGCCCCCATGTCCAAGTGGTCGAGGTCGATCCGGCCGGAGCGATCACCACCAAGCGCTTGGTGACGGGGCACGGCACGGGGCCGGATGACTCACAGTCAGCGACGGTCAACGGTGCGACCAACAACGACGCGATGAATATCGGCGACACGGGCATCGTCGACCTCGACCTCGACGGTCGCCTCGACATCCTCGTCGGCCAGGTGCCCGGCTCCTACACCCGGTCTCCATACGATCTCACCTGGCTCCGAAACGACCCGGCGTTCCCCATGGGCTTCCGCACCGGCTTCGCCATCGACGCGGTGCAGGATCCAATAGACGATCGCCGGAGCGACGAGGACACGGTCCTGGTCGACTGGTCGGGCGACGACGTCCTGGATCTGGTGACGTTCTCGTCCGACCTCGACCTCATCGTCGCCTCGGGCAGAGGTGACGGAACCTTCGAGCGAGCGTCAGTGGTGGCGACGGATCCCACCATCGGCGTCGCCGGCTGCCGCAGCGGCCAGAACTCCGACGTGATGGACGCGCTCCACGCCGACGACTTCGACGGCGATGGCGCGCTCGACCTGGGTTACGTGAGCAACGACGACACGACCAATCACCTCTGCGTGCTCTACGGAGATGGCATCGGTGGCATTGCGTCGGTCGTGGCCACCGCCGGAGTGGGAACCGACTACACCGACGACAGTGCCGAGTGGGTGGACTACGACGACGACGGCGACCTCGATGCTCTCAGTCGCGAAGCGGACGGTGGCGACACCACGATCGTCGTCTACCGCAACGACGCCGACGGCGCAGCCTTCGTCGCGACCCCGGTACTGGTCGTCGCCGGACTCACGCGCTTCACCATCGGGGTCGGTGACATCGACGGCGACGGCCTCCCCGATCTCATTCGCAACACGCGCGACGGAGCCGAGCGCATTGTCCACGCGCATCTCCAGGGCGACGACGGTCTTCTCGCTGACACCCCGATCAACACCATGGGCCTCCCCGAGTCGTCGTTGATCGCCATCGGCGAGATGGGGATCGCCGACTTCGACGGCGACGGTGACGGCGATCTGATCTACAACCACGAGGGCAATCAGTTCACCGGACGGAACCTGCGCTCCTATGTCGTCACCGGCAACGGCGACGGCACGTTCACCCCGCCCGACGTCGAGGGAGTCAACGAGTACCCGCTGAGCAATCGCAACACCCGCTATCACTTCGTCGACCTCGACGACGACGGCGACCTCGATGTCGTGACTGCGTCGTATGGGCTCGGTGTCGAGGTCCTCGTCAACTCCGGGGAAGGTGGGATCCACAGCGGCGAGCGCTTCGATGGTCCGTTCCGATACTCGACCGGTGTCTCCGCGCCGAGCGCGCTCTTCCTCGGGGACTTGGACGGCGACAACGACCTCGACGCCATCACCCAGAAGAGCAACCCCGGCAGCCAACGGCCGTACGACATCCACACCGTGCTCCTCCAGATCCCCGGCGCCCCACCGGTCGGTGATGGCACTGTCGATCTCACCGTCGACGACGTCGTGGCGACCCCGGCATCGGTCGAGGCGGGCGACGAGGCAACCATCGAGTACACGGCCGCCAACAACGGTGACGGCCCAGCGATCGGGCCATGGGTCGATGCCATCTACCTGTCGGCCGACGGCAACTGGGACGTCAACGATCGGCTCCTCGCGACCGTGGACCGGACCGGGTCGCTCGGCGCAGGTGTCGACTACGACGGCAGCGTTGCCGTGACCGTCGACCCGGTGGTGTTGGGAGACAACCAGATCATCGTCCGGGTCGATGCCCGCAACGCCGTCGTCGAGACCGACGATGCCAACAACACCGCGGTCGCCGATGCAGCGCTCGATGTCACCATCCCCGTGGTCGACGGCACCCTCGATGTCGTGGTCGGGCCGGGCGAGGTGCGGTACGCGCAGATCCCTGCGCCCACCGACGTGCCATTGCTGCTCACGGTCGCCGGTCCCGGTGGGGGCGCGGACGTCGATGTCGTCCGCGATGCCATCCCGGTTCCCCGTCGCCAACTGCAGGTACCCGACCGCTCGGCGTCGGAGCGGCGCCTCGGACTCCCGGCCGGCGACGAGGGCACGTGGTTCGTCCGAGTGCAGGGCGATGTCGGTCTCGCCGGTCCCACCACCTACGAGCTCACGGTCGTGAGTCTCGAGTTCGGCGTCGTGTCGATCGATCCGGACGCGGTCGCCAACAACGGGCCCGCCACGGTGGTCCTCACCGGCGCCGGCTTCACCGATGGCTCCGAAGTGGAGATCGACGGTCCGGCCACGGTCGAGGCGGCGTCGACCGAAGCCAATGACGATGGCACCACGCTCACGGCGACGTTCGACTGGGGCCCACTGTCCGAGTCGGCCACCGAGGTGCCGACCGGGTTCT